>JAYVRQ010000243.1:0-6364 GCA_043776145.1 Chthoniobacteraceae bacterium | reverse complement strand
AACGCAGAGTTCTTCCGCCTCGAATCGCAGTAGGCGCAGCGGATGCCCCGGCCTTCCCTCTTCGACTTGCAGGTGAATGGATTCGCGGGCGTGGATTTCCAGCGCGCGGAGTTGTCGTGCGCGGAACTGCGCCGCGCCGTCGATGCGCTGCGCGCGCACGAGACGCACCGGATTTTTCTCACACTCATCAGCGCGGAACCGGAGGCGCTGTGCCGACAGTTCGAGCACATCGAGCGTTTCCGAAAAGCCGATCCGATCATCGCGGAAACCGTGTGCGGCTATCATCTCGAAGGACCGTTTCTCAGTCCGATGGATGGCTTTCGCGGCGCACATTCCGCAGTAGTGCAGCGCGCGCCGGACCTCGCGCTTTTCGAGCGGATGCAGAATGCGGCGGGAGGAAACATCCGCCTGCTCACGCTCGCGCCGGAGTGGCCGGGGAGCGCGGGCTTCATTGCCGAGGTCGTGCGGCGCAGCGTGGTCGTTTCGCTCGGGCATACCGATGCGTCCGACGCACAAATCGACGCCGCGATCCGCGCGGGGGCGACGCTCTGCACCCATCTCGGGAACGGCGTCCCGCAGATGCTTCCCCGTCACGACAACATCGTACAGCGCCTCCTCGCTCGCGACGAACTGACCGCGTGCCTCATCCCCGACGGCGTGCATCTCCCGCCGTTCACGCTGCGCAATTTTTCCCGCGCGAAACCTCCGGGAAAAGCCATCCTCACGACCGATGCGATGTCCGCCGCCGCCGCCCCACCCGGCCGCTACACGCTCGGCGCGATCGAAGTCGAATCGCGCGACGGCGCGGTGCGCGGGCCCGGCTGCGCGCATCTCGCGGGCTCCTGCCTCACGCCCGATCGCGGCGTCGCGAATGCGGCCGAATGGCTCGATATTTCCGACGACGAAGCCCGCGCGCTTTTCTCGACGCAAGCCGCCGCGCTGTTCAGCCTCGTACTGCCAAATGTTTGAATGAAAACCCACCGTTTCGATTCGCTCCAAGTCCTCGAGCATCCCGACCGCGCCGCGCTCGGCGTCGATGCCGCGAAGCGCGTTGCCGCCGCCATCACGGCCTGCGGCGAGGCCCGCGTCGTCTTCGCGTGCGCGCCTTCGCAAAATGAATTTCTGACCGCGCTCACCGCGCTGCCCGTCGATTGGGCGAAGGTCACGATCTTCCACATGGACGAATACGTCGGGCTCCTCGACACACATCCCGCCAGCTTCCGCAGCTTCCTCCGCGAGCATCTTCTCGCGCACATCCCCGCGCCGCGCGCCGTGCATTTCATCCACGCCGAAGCCCCACCGGAACATGAAATCGCCCGCTACTCCGCACTGCTCGCCGAGCGCCCCATCGACCTCGTCTGCCTCGGCATCGGAGAAAACGGGCACCTCGCTTTCAACGATCCGCCCGTCGCCGACTTCCACGATCCCGTCGCGATGAAAGTCGTCGCGCTCGATGAAGCGTGCCGCCAGCAGCAGGTCCACGACCTGTGCTTCGTCTCGCTCGAAACCGTCCCCACGCACGCGCTCACGCTCACCATCCCCGCGCTGATGAATGCGCGCGAAATTTCCTGCGTCGTGCCCGGCCCGCGCAAAGCCCGCGCTGTGCGCGACACCCTGCTCGGCCCCATCGCCACAAGCTGCCCCGCCTCCATCCTGCGCACGCATCCGCGCGTCATCCTGCACATCGACGAAGCCGCCGCCGCGCTGCTTCCGAAATGAAAACACGCTTCGCCTTCGCCGGATTCCGCCACGCGCACATTCTCGATCTGCTCGCCGGTGTGAACGAGCGCGGGGATTGCGAAACGGTCGCGTGTTGCGAGGAAGACGCCGCCACGCGCGCGGGCCTCGGCGTCGCGATCACACACACCGATTTCGCCACGATGCTGCGCGAGGTCGAGTGCGACGTCATCGCCATCGGCGACTACTACGCGCGGCGCGGCGCGCTCGCCATCGCCGCGCTTGAAGCAGGTCGGCACGTCCTCAGCGACAAACCGCTCTGCACCACACTCGACGAGCAGGCCGCCATCGAGCGCCTCGCCGCCGAGCGCGTCCTCCTCGTCGGCCTGCAACTCGACACGCGCGACTACGCCGCCTTCCGCACGCTGCGCGAAATCATCGCGAGCGGTGAAGTCGGCGAAGTCTGCACCATCCGCATCGACGGCCAGCATCCGCTCCTTCCCGGCACGCGGCCCGCGTGGTACTTCGAGCCCGGCAAACACGGCGGCACGATCAACGATATCGGCATCCACGCCTTCGATTTCGTTCCGTGGCTCACCAGCCTTGACTGGCGCAGGATCGATGCCGCCCGCACCTGGAACGCCAAGGCCCGCGATCACCCGCATTTCCACGACTGCGCCCAGCTCATGGCCACGCTCGAAAGCGGCGCGGGCGTCCTCGCCGACTTCTCTTACCTCGCCCCGGACCGGCTCGGGTACAAGCTCCCGCATTACTGGCACGTCCTCGTCCACGGCACGCGCGGCCTCGCCGAAGCGCACCTGCAAGCCGAGCACGTCACCGTCATCACCGACACCAGCGCCATCCCGGAGATCCGTCCCGTCTTGGAAAAACGTCCGCGCGGCTACCTCGACGACTTTCTCCTGGAACTTGGGGGCAAGCCCGCCGCGCTCACCACCGCCCAATGCCTGCGCGCCTCCCGCCTCGCGCTGGAAGCACAAGAAAGTAGTTCGCGGCTTTAGCCGGCCCGGCGCGATTGCGAGCTAAAGCTCTCGACTACTTTGCGCTTCTTCCACGAGCAGCACCGGAATCCCATCGCAAACCGGATACACCGCCGTCCCATCCTCACGCGCCAGCCCTTGCTCAATCTGCACGCGCGCTAGTTCCTCCGCTGTCGCCATACGCAACGGCTGCCCGGTTTCAGGACAACGAAGCACCGCAATCAAATCCGCGGAAAGCATGTGACCGGTGCGATTCTCAGCTCAGTACCGCGGCACCGTCGGATCGACATCGTTCGACCACGCGAGGATGCCGCCCTCGAGATTCGCCAGCTTCCCAAAGCCCGCCTCCTGCAAAAGATGCAGCGCCTTTGCCGAGCGCATCCCGCTTTTGCACTGAAGCACGATGTCATCCGCGCTATCGAGTTCGCTCAAGCGCGCCGGCAATTGCCCGAGCGGGATGAGCCGCGCGCCGGGGATGCGGCAAATGTCCCACTCGTACGGCTCGCGCACATCGAGCAGCACGAACTTGTCGCCGCGATCCAGCTTCGCCTTCAAATCGCGCGCGCTGATGTGCGGCACATGCGCCTCTGCCTCCTCGGCTTTTTTCGCCTCGGGGATTCCGCAGAACTGATCGTAGTCGATCAACTCCGTGATCGTCGGATTGTCCGAACACACCGGACATTTCGGATCGCGCCGCAGCTTGAACTCGCGGAACTTCATCTTCAGCGCATCGAACGCGATCATCCGCCCGATCAGCGGCTCGCCGATGCCGATGATGAGTTTCACCGCCTCGATCGCCTGCATCACGCCGATGATCCCCGGCAGCACGCCGAGCACGCCGCCTTCCGCGCAGGACGGCACCATCCCCGGCGGCGGCGGCTCGGGAAACATGCAGCGATAACACGGCCCGCCGAGACACGGCGCGAAGACCGTGCATTGCCCGTCGAAGCGAAAGATCGAGCCGTACACGTTCGGCTTTTTCAGAAACACGGACACGTCATTCGAGCAGTAGCGCGTCGGGAAATTATCCGTGCCGTCGATGATGATGTCGTACGGTTCCGCGATCTCGCGTGCATTCGAGGCATTGAAAAACGTGTCATAAAGATCGACCTGCGTATTCGGATTCACATCGCGGATGCGGTCCCGCGCCGAGTTCAGTTTCTTGCGTCCCACGTCCTTCGTCCCGTGCAAAATCTGCCGCTGGAGATTCGAGAAATCCACGACATCGCCATCCACCATCCCGATGCGCCCCACGCCAGCCGCCGCGAGATACAGTGCGATCGGCGACCCCAGCCCGCCCGTCCCGATGCACAGCACGCTCGCCGCCTTGAGCCGCTTCTGCCCTTCGAGCGTCACCTCCGGCATGATGAGATGCCGCGAGTAGCGGGCGACTTCGTCATTACTGAATTCAATCCGCTCAAGGCGGCTCGGGTCGATGATGCTTTTCATGGATTTGGAAAATGGGACGCGCAGCCTAGCACGCCATCCCGCTTTGCAAAGTCCCACGCCGCGTCATACGCGGAGTTTCAGGTCCAGGCTGCCGATGCCCCTGCCAGCGGAAAGAAGTTTCGCGGACTGTGTTTCCCTCGCGTCCGGCAGCGCCGGGATTTTTTAGACGCCCGCTTAGGAAACCGCGGTCACGCGGCAGTCATCGCCCGAGCCGCCGATTTCGATCTGCAAACGATCTCCGGCCTTCGCTCCCATGAGCTGCCGCCCGAGCGGCGACTGCGGCGTGATGACCAGCACGGTCTTCCCCGCGTGGATGACTTCCGTCCCGCCCGCGCGCGGGCCGATGAAGTAGCGCGCGCTCTTTCCCCGCCGATCGACTTCCACGAGCGCGCCCAGATCAATCGCCTCCGCCGCACCGAATTCGCGCACAGCCAGCGTGTGAAACTGCCCGATGGCTTCCTCCAATTCCGCCGCCTGCCGCGACTGCCCATGCGCGAGATACGACGCCTCCAGTCCGCGCGTGTCGTATTTGTTTTCAGCCTTGCTCTGCTCATCGGTCGCCTCCGCCTGCGACGCCCGCGCCGAGCGCGCGTACGACGCCACTTCCTCCGCGAGCTGCGCGATGATTTTTTCGATAAGCGCGCGCTTGTTCAAAGTGCGATCACTTTGCAGCCGTGGCGGTTTCATTCCCGTCCCGAATCAACTCCGCGAGATTGTATTTCGTGTAGCGCGTGTGGCTCGCCACGTTTTGCGCGTCGGCATTCGCGACCCAGAAATCGAGGCTCTTCGGCGCGAAGAGCACGCTCTGAATGTTCGAGCCCATGCACACCGGCGAGGTCATCAAATCGCGCGCGGAGTCGGCGGTGAGTTTGCCGTGCTGTGCCTGCACGCGACGCGCGAGTTCCTCGTAGCGGTCGCCGGCGGACAGGAGCACCGCGTCCTTCACCGCGTGCGGGAGCTGCGGATGCGCCTCTCCGCTCCAGATGACTTCGACTTTCTCCGGCGTGCAGGCGAGGCCGCACGCCTTCATGCTCTTCGCGTCGGAGATCACGTAATAGTATTCGCAAGTGCGCGGCCCCTTTTGGAAAACCTCGATCGCCTGCTCGATCGTGTCGCAATTCTCCATCACTTCGCGCAGCAGTTCCGCCATCGGCTTCCCGTCCCAATTTTCCTCCCCGCGCCCGCCCATTTCGCCGATCGCGAGATGCTTTTCATTCATCGCGGTGACGCTGCCGACGAAGCCCGCATAGCCGCAGTTCACCCACGCATTCCCCTTGTCCGGCTGCGTCACGATCACGACCGCGTTCTGCTCCAAGCCCATGCCTTTCAAATAATCGAGGATGCGCCCGTGATACATCTGCCCGTCCGCCGTGGCGCTGCCATGCAGCGCGAAGCCGGAGCAGTGGAAGAGTTCCGGGAAAACATTCGCGAGCCGGATTTCCTGCGGATGCAGTCCGGCGGCCTCGGCCATCGCGTCCATCTCGCGGACGTATCGCTCGCCGATGAACGGCGCGAGCCGCTTCTGCGCGTCTTCGATCTCGCCAAAAAACCAGCGCCCTTTTTCAAACGAACTGCCAACACCGACGCCGTAGAGCACGCGATCCACGAGATGATGCACTTCCTTTTTCATCAGCGTGCCGTGTTGATGTCCCATCTCCTCCGGCGTGCCTTTGAGAAAAAGAACGCGCGTGCCATCGCGCTGTTCGAGACGGCCAGCGCCTTCCGTGGCGATGATTTTTTTCGCCCCATCCGCCGCGCCAAGCGTCGGGATTTTGTCCGTCAAAGTGGCAACGAAGCTGGAGGCAAAATTCGCAAGATGCGCGAGCGCGACTTTCTGGATCGTGTCGCCGGGCTTCGCGGGGATTTCCCAATCCTTTTCGTCGGCCTCCGTCGTGTCCGCGTGCAGCACCTCGAAGACGAGCTTCATCCCCGCGCCATCGTCCACGCTGAGCCGGCGCGGCAGCAGATCGTCCAGCGGAGTCGTGATGCCGATGCGCAGGCCGGGAAGATGGAACGCCTGCTGCGCCTCGGGCGTCGCCTGCACGGAAACCACCTGCACCGCCTCGCCGTCGAGCGTGTCCTCCTTCGTCTCGATTTTCAGCAGCGCGGGGAGCAGCATGATCTGGCTCTGCTCCACGGGCAGGCCGATCTTGTCGAGCTTCGGATGCGTGGCGCTCGCGGGATCGGCGGCGAAGCGCGGCACGTCCGGCGAACCGACGAGCCCGAACTTTTTCGACGGC
>JAYVRQ010000242.1:0-6367 GCA_043776145.1 Chthoniobacteraceae bacterium | reverse complement strand
GGGCCATGTCCGATCCGCTTCCGGCAATGGCGACGTTCGTGCCGGATGCGCCGAGTGCTCCATTTCACGTCCTCGGATTTGAACTCTTGAAATGAAATACTTCCTCCTACTCGGTGGCTTCGCGGGATTTGTGCTCGCATTTTCCGCCAGCATTTCCGCAGGGAATCCTGCCTCCGGTGCGCTTCTCCGTGGCGGGATGGGATGCCTTTTCGGTGCGCTCCTTCTTCGAGGTTTGCACTTTGTCTTCATGGTCTGCGTGCGCGGCCACATCGAGATTCTTGCCGCGGAGGCCCGGAAAGAAACGCCACGCGAGACCACTGACACGACTGCAATCCAATAATCCATGATCGGCACACCGACCTCAGCTCCGAGCATTCCAGCCAGCATCGCGGCGCGCGCCTACCAGGCCGCCGGCGGCGAGGATGCGCTCATCACACAGCATCTCGCGCTGGCAAAGACCACCGTGGATCGCATGCGCATCTATCTGCCGCCGACGCTCGACATCGAAGATCTCTACAGTGTCGCCGTCACCGGCCTGATGACTGCGGCGCGAAAATTTGATCCCGCGAGAAATGTCACGTTCGCGGCATTTGCCTCACTCCACATCCGCGGTGCCGTGCATGACGAATTGCGACGCATGGATTGGATGCCCCGCTCGCTGCGCGACAAGGCGAAGCAATTCCGCGATACGCTCTCTGTGCTTGAGCAGAAGCTCGGACGCTCCGCGTGCGACAGCGAAGTTTGCACGGAACTTTCAATCAGCATGGAGGAGTACGATGCGCTGCTCGAGGAGATCAAGCCCGCGAGCTTCGTCCCTCTCGATGGTGAGGCATACACTGAGGACTCGGACACCATCTCGCTGCATGACCTGATAGCCGATGAGTCGCAGCCGACCGCGAGCAGCGAGCTGGAGAAGAAGGATCTCCAGGAAGCCGTCGTCGCGCGTCTCATGGAACTGCCCGACATGCAGAAGAAAGTGCTCGCGATGTATTACTTTGAGGAAATGCGCCTGTCGGAAATCGCCGCTGCATTCGGAGTCACCGAAGGGCGCATCTCGCAGATTCACACCCAGGCGGTGCAAAGCCTGCGTGGCTTCATCCTGCGTAGGATCGGATAAGAGGGCGTCTAAAAAAACGGCGCTGCGAAGGACCACAGGCTTCCCAGCCTGTGTGGCCAGCGGGCTTTCAGCCTGCCGTCCCTCGCGCCTGTAGGCTGGAAGCCCGCGGGCCGCACAGCCAAGATGGCTGTGTTCCGAAATTCGGTATCCTTTTTGGACTTCCTCTAGAGCCTGTCATGCACTTTTGAGGGCGTGATGTCTCTGAAGCACCAACGGTGCGAACCATGCCAGCCCAAGGCAACGCCCTGGGCTGGCATGTTTGCGGGCCTTTGGCCCTCAGCACATGTCCACCTCAAAAGTGCATGACAGGCTCTAAGAGCTGGCCGGGAGGCGGAGTGGTTTGGAAAATGGGGAAATCGGCCGTGGATTTGTGCGCGCATGGAACGTGTGACTTCACGCATAATGAGGCGAAGATTGCGCTAAAGGGCGGGCGGAATTTGCCGATTTGGCAGGAGCGGTAAGGTGCCGGCATGAAGCCGGTCCGGAAACGCCAAAACTAAAATGCTACTGATCATCGGATTCATCATCGTAATTGGCGCTACGCTCGGCGGTTTCATGATGGCGGGAGGAAATCCCATCGTGCTCTTGCACGTTTCGGAGTTCGTCAGCATCGGAGGCATCGCGATCGGCGTCGTGGTGATTTCCACTTCGGGCAAGGTGCTGAAATCTGTGATGAGCAAGGTCATGGGTGCGGTCAAAGGCGGGTCCACGAAGAAGAGCGACTACCTCGACTTACTGAAGTTACTTTACGAGGTGTTCGTCCTCGCACGGCGCAGCGGCCTCGTGGCGCTCGAAGACCATGTGATCGATCCGAAGAAGAGTTCGCTCTTTCAAAAATACCCGTCTTTTGTCGGCGATCACGAGAGGAGTAATTTTCTTTGCAACAATCTCAAGCCTCTGATTGATGGGCGCATCAAGCCTGAGCAAATCGGCGGCCTGCTGCACCAGGATATTGATGCGCTGACGGAGGAATCCGAGGCACCCGTTCACGTGCTCCAGCTTGTTGGCGATTCGCTGCCGGGGATCGGAATTATCGCGGCGGTGCTCGGTATCATCAATACGATGGCGGCGATCGCTGAGGGGCCCGAGGCGGTGGGCGAGAAGGTGGCCGCCGCGCTGACGGGCACGTTTCTCGGGATTCTCGGTGCTTACGGATTCGTCAATCCAGTGACGGCCCGAATCAAGGCGAACAACGCGATCGACATTCAGTATTTCAACGGAATCTGCAAGGGGCTCTGTGGCTTTACGGGCGGGATGGCGCCGATGATGGCGGTCGAAATGGCGCGGCGCTGCTTCGACCCCGCAGTGCAGCCCGGCTCGGACGAAATGGAGAAGGCCATCAAGGCGATGCCTGCAACGAAATAACGGCGATGGCGAAGAAAAAGGAAGCCCATCACGGAGGAGCGTGGAAGGTCGCCTACGCGGATTTTGTGACCGCGATGATGGCGCTTTTCATGGTGCTGTGGATCTGCTCGCAGGACAAAAAAATCCTACTCGCGACGTCGAAGTATTTCAAACAGCCGTTCAATGCGCTGACGGATCGCTCGGTCGGCGTGATGCAGGGCAAGCAAGGCGGATCGAAAGGTTCGGATTCCAATCGCGACACGGCCACGGCGGCGAACCTCGCATTCCTCAATGCGCTCGCGAGTGAGCTGAACAAGATGCTGAATGTGCAGGACGTCACGGAGGAAAAAGCGATGGACCTCGAGGTCACCTCCGATGGGCTGAAGATCACCATTTTCGAGAAGCCGAAACGCGCGCTCTTCAAAAAAGGTACTGCGGAGGTGACGGAATGGGGACGCTTCGTGCTGCAAGGGCTCGCATGGACGATCGAGCGGAACAACATGAAGACGATCATCGAAGGACACACGGCGTCAGGATTTGTCCCGACGCGCCCGGACTACGGGGCGTGGGAGCTTACGACCGATCGGGCGAACATGGCCCGGCGTTTGCTTGAGCAATATGCTGTGGAAGCAAAAAAAATCGAACGCATCGCCGGCTTTGCCGACACGCAACCCTTGCCAGGGCAGAAGCCGGAATCCGAAACGAACGAGCGCATCACGATTAGCCTTTCAAACAACCATTAGTCCATGGCGATCCAATCATTTCTCAGCAATCGAGCCACAGCCGCGCCGCATCGCGACGGTCTGTCGGAGCCAGCCAGCGCGGGCGGTTTCCATCGTCTCTTTGAAGGAGCGCCGCAGTCCGGAGACGGTGGCAGCAAGCCGCATCTGGAAGCACCGCAGGTCGAGGTGATCGAGGAGAATGGCTGCGTGGTCAGCATCGTCGTCACATGCCGATGCTGTGAGCGGATTGAAGTGGCCTGCCGCTACTGATTCCATCGGGCGCGTCGGAAGGATTCTGTGCGATGGAAAACGGTGGCTCGGGCACGGGCCGAAGAAAACTGCCGTGACGGCATGGAAGTCATTGCGCGAATTTTGAGTGTGATTCCTTCAGCTCCGGAATCGGCGGCGCATTTCAATTCCTGCTTTGGGTGGCCCTTCGTGCGAATGGACGGTGGAGATGAGTAGGGGTTTTGGAACCGCTGATTAAATCGTCAGTAATCCAACCGCCCATTTTTGGTGAAGAATGTTTGACCGCGAAAATTGCAACAATGACGAAAACAGTGCGCTCACTTGCCATATGTTTGCGCGCCTTTCATGTCTTTCGCGTTTAATGCGATTTTGTCTGCGGTTCCTGAGGATGCGCTCCGCGAGGCCGCAGTGCAGGCGAAAAGGATAAGGACGATGCGCGCTACTTCGCCCCGGTCGTGACAGAATTTGCCGGGCCATCCGTCCATTCGATGAACATGTCGCCACGGTGCTGGAAGTTGACGTGTTCCTTCTCGAACAGTGGGTAGCTGCGTCCGCTCAAGCGGTGTTCGTCGTGCGGTTGCGGCGTGTCAAACTGTGACCGGCCTGCGGTGGTCGGGCGGATGAAGCGCGGGCGGCGATTCCGGCACCGTGCGAAAGATAAATGAAAGCACCCCTCGCTTACTGTGCAAAATGTGCGATGATGGCTAAATGAAGACAACTTACGGCTTTTCACGTCGGGGACCAGATCGAGTCGCAGAGGAACTTGCATCCGTGCTTTCCAATAAGACACCTTTGGAGTTCAAGGCGCTTTTTGATGTCGTCCACACGAATCTCCGAGCAAAAAACGCTGCTTCCGGCGGCGAAGAGATGCTTCGCCTTCGTCTTTACGAAAAGCTCCAGAATTTCGTCCAGGCGGGCTTTGCGAAAAAAGTCGGCAAGGAGTATCGCGGCGTGCCGAAGGGCATCGAGACGTTCCTCGCGACGGCTGCGGAGTTGAATGCAAAATTCGCCAACGGCACTCACAGTCGTCCGCCCGTGATCACAGTCGCTCCCGTCGTCAAGGTCACCAAAGCTGTAAAAGTCGCGCCACTCGCGAAAACAGTGAAAGTGGCCAAGCCTGCGAAGCGCGTCAAAGCGACTGCCGCGGCCGCAAAGTAGCGGACACCGCGTTCTTCTTCCGCGAAGGTGTGAAATATCAGGCAGCTTTCGCGACAGAGGTTTCGATCGCGAGGGGCAGCATGAGCGTGAACGTCGCGCCTTTGCCTAGACCTTCGCTTTCGCCAGTGAGGCTTCCGGCGATTTCTGTCGCGGCATTTGCCGCGCTGTGCAGACCGAACCCGTGGCCTGTGGCTTTGGTCGTGAAGCCGTGGTTGAAGACGCGTGTCAGATTTTCCTTCGCGATGCCGCATCCGTTGTCCCGGATCGCGATGGTGGCATGGCCATCCTGACAGGTGACTCCGATGCTGATCCGGCGCTCGTCCACTGGTGTCTTTTCCATGGCCTGCTGTGCGTTGTTGATCAGATTCACGAGGATCTGGAGGACCTTGTGCCGGTCCGTGTTCACGAGAGGGAGAGTTTTCGGGCAGTCCATTTCCACAGTGACCGAACCGCGCTTGAGGACCGTCTCCGCCATGAGCAGCGCTTCATCGAGCAACGCATGGGGCGCGAAATCCTGCATGATGCCTGAGACTTTTGCGTAGTCCTGCTGCATTGCTACGATGTCTTTGATGTGGGCGATATTCTTCGTGAGCTGCTCGATCTCCGTGAGACGGCCCTGCTGTTCCGCCTCGATCTGTTGCGCGAGAGTCACGAGGTAGCCCGGCATCATCATGCCTTTGCCTCCAGGGCTGAAGAATGAGGGGAGGTCGGCCTTGTTCGTGTCGAGCAGGTCCGCGACTTTGCGCACGCTCGCAGCCTTTGACTTGCGGACACTGTCGGCAAGCAGATTGGCGGAGACGTTCACGCTGTTGAGCACGTTGCCGACATTATGAAGCACTCCGGCGGCGATCTCCGCCATGCCTGCTGCGCGTGAGGCTTCGACGAGCTTGTGATGCATTTCATCGAGCTGCTTTTGCGCGCGGTTCTGCTCAGTGACATCCTTTGCCAGCACGATTTTCGTGACCTTTCCTGCGAAGACGATCGCGTGCGCAGTGAGATGGACTTCGATGATTTCGCCGTTGCGCTTCTTGTGCTTCCATTCGCCCGCGTCGAAGGACTTCTGCGTCGTGCGGAAGGCACGCTCGACTGCGAGCGGGGCGGCGTCCTTCGTGATCAGTGTCAGGGAGAGTAGGAGAAATTCCGCATGATCGTAGCCGTAGTGCCGTACGGCAGCATTGTTCACCGCGATGAAATCGAGCGTCTCCAGATCCATGACCCACATCGGCATCGGGTTGTTTTCGAAGAGGTTCCGGTAGCGCATCTCGGAGTCCCTCAATGCCTCCTCTGCCTGCCTGCGTTCCTGAATTTCACTCTGAAGCTGGCTGGTCCGCGCCATCACATTGGATTCGAGTCCCGTGTGAGCCCGGCTGATTGCCTCGTCACGCTTTTGGATTTCCGAGAGGAGGTTGTTGAATGTCGCGGCGATGCCGCCCACTTCATCGTCGTGCTGTTTTTCCGTCCGGAGGCCGTAGTTGCATTCCTTCGATACTTTGTCCGCGATCTGCGCGAGATCCGAGACAGGACCGGAAATTATCCCCTGAAGGCGTCCGACGATGAGACGTGCAAGTGCGATAGCGAATATTGAGATGACTAGGAATACGACTGCCGCGATTTCGAGCGTCTTCCAGATGGGAGACAGGCTGGCTGTGATAAAAAGTATGCCCACGATTTTGCCATCGCGCATGATGGGCACGTAGTGGCTGAGGCTCGAGAGTCCGATATGTGTCCCGAGTTTTGTATCAGGCTTGATGCTCGGGGGCGGGCTGTTTTTTCCATT
>JAYVRQ010000241.1:0-6367 GCA_043776145.1 Chthoniobacteraceae bacterium | reverse complement strand
AGGATGAAGCCGTGCGGGTCTTCCGCGATCCGGCGCAGCGTGGCGAGGTCACCGTGGTCCTTCGCGTGGTTGATGGCCGCCGTTAGCTTTTCATAAGTTTCCCGCTTCTCCGGCTCGTGCGCGAAGCGGTCGGGGTGAAACAGCTTCACCAGCTTCCGCCAGAGCTGGCTCACCTCGGCGGCTTCCTCGGCGGTGAGTTCCTTCTTCTCCGCCAGCGCCGCCGCCGTCTCCGCATACTCCTGCTCACTCTGCGCGCTCGCCTGCCGGTATTCCTGCGCGATCTCTCCGGCTGCTTCCTCACCTTGCCGCACGAACGATTCCAGATACTTCCGCCGATAGTCGATGACCAGCCGCAGCCGGTCGCGCCGCTGGAAATGCCCGCTTAGCCCGGCAAACAGTCGCGCCTTCGTGTGGAGAGGATCACACACCCACGCTCTACAGAGCGTGCGCTATTCTTTTTCGATCAGGAAAAGAAACTCCGTATTCGGCGTCTCTGCATCTCTGACCCATTCATTCGTCCAGCGCATCCCGGCCATCACATTTTTGCGGTAGTCGATTTCCAAAACCTCGACGACTCTGCCAACCGACGAGATGACCTCATGCAGTTCCTCCGCCGTAGCGCGTCCTCCCGAACTGTAGGACAGGATGATGTGTTTCACGCGAGCCGCGCGCAGCAATCGCCCTATCGCGTCAACGGCGACGAAGTGGCCGTTCTCGTTGCGGCGAAAGTCTTCAAATGCCGAATTGGCAACCTTGTCCGACGAATCGTCTCTCCGCTTGGCTTTGCCAAAAATCGAGGGTCTGTCGTTCAGGCAAACGGTCGTCCACAGATGGTAGTAAGCGGAATAGCGCACTCGCGACGGAGGCATCTTCTCGTTGTTCGAGCCGTAAGGTGGGTCAAAATAGGCCAAGTCAGCTTCGATTTTCGGCAACAGCGTGAATATGTCTCCCCGATGAACTGCGTGAGATTCGCGGCGAGTTAGCAGGCGGGGCACCGCCAATCGAAGTTTGTTGTAGGAGCGAGGCGACCAGTCGTTGAGGTAAGAGGCGAAGTGACCAAGCGTGCTGTCCACTGCATCTAACGCGAGAATCAAACTCGTCAGCAGGACCGACCTTTCGATTTCTGAAATTGAGAGCTGGTCGATCTCGATACGAATCGCGTCCAATCGTCGCGTGTTGTGTGTCTGCCACGGCTTTTTGAGACCGTCATCGCTCACCGAGTTGCCGCCATTCGGCTCGCCGCCGTAGTGTTCTGTGAACCACCCGTCAATTCCGGGGAGAGCATTGAGATGATCAATGATGGGCTGGTAGTGTTCGGGCGTGTGGATGTTGAGGAGGTAACAATTCCCAAAAAGTTCCGACCACACGGAAAGGTCATTGGCGAAAACTCGATAACCAGTCTGCGCCAATGCTTGGGCAACGCGCGTCGAGCCGGAGAAGCCGTCGAGCACCGTGCGTGGCTTCACCTTTTGGACGAGTTGCAGGATGTGAGGCAATAGCTTGAGCTTTGAGCCTGCGTATTTGATTCCCTCCGTTTGCGGAGCGTCCGCCACGAGATCATCAAACAGGTTCAAAGTCTGCGTGCTCATTGTAACTGTGAGCGCTGCTTTTGTTCCTGAATATCCTGCTTGAGCTTTTCCAACGCCGCCTCATGGCCTTTGCTCGTCGCGACCAGAGCGTGGGAGAACAACTTCACAAGGATGTGGTTGTGCGAATAATCGATCCAACCGTTGGTCGCGCTCTCAAAATACTTAAAGCCGTTCTTCGTGTGCGTCCAAAGCCCGCGCTGCAAAGCGTTGGCCGTCCCGCTTCCGTAGCGCACTTCGCAAACGTAATCGCCATCGCCATCGTGGAATCGAAAGACGGGATGCTTGCGTCCGTATCCCGCTTCCTCCAAAGCAATGCGCGCCACGCACTTTCTGGCGGTCTCGGCGTCGAAGACGAGGATGTTGCATCGCTGTTTCTTCTCATCGTAGATGAGCGGGAGGACATTCATGCTGCCAAACTCGGCGAAAACAGGGTCGGCCCAAACCTGTGCGAGCGCGTTGCCTTCAATCAGTGTCCCCAGCGACTGGAGCTTTGGGAACATCTGGAAGTGCTTGTCGGTAGAAAGCTCAAGCGGCCCATCCCCATAAGCCTTCAGGCTGACGGGAAACTCCGCCTTCGTGATTTCGTTGATGATCTTGATGTCCTCCTCGCGCTCCTTCGCGCGGTAGAGGTCTTTGCCCACATGCACCGACTTGAAGTCATACATGAACTGGTTGATGAACTCGGCAATCGCTATCTCCGCTAAGTCACCGTGCGTCTTGTTCCCAATCAATCGCATCGTGAAAATATTGCTCAAAGTCGTCGTGATGAGGTGCGGATTCTTGCTTATGAGCAACTTCAAGCGGGCGGTGAAGTCTTTGTAGGGCGACATGTGGATTCTGAGATTTGACAAGCCAAGTGAACCGGAAAGACAGGCAGTCGGGAAGGTATCTCTTCGCGGTGTAAGATGTCATCGCTCCGGCGGAGAAGAATCCCCGCCGAGGCGTCCGCCCCCGGCGGATCGAGCAGGCGGCGCGGGAGGTCGCGCATTCCGTGAACGATGCGCACGATGTCGAGGGTGTCCCCGCAAACGCGGTAGAAAATGAGATGCTTGTCGAATGGTTTTCGCACGAGGAAGAAGCGGATTCCGGCGAGCTTGGGGGTGCTCATCATCCGTCTGCTTTCCGATCCGCGGATGGGTGGCGGGCAGCCGCACCGTGATCTTGACGGCATCGGTGAAGCGTTGCGCCAGAGCGATGTTTTCCCGGTGCGCAGAGTAGTCTGCTGGCAGCGCGATGTCGGCGCGTGACTCCGGCGTCTGGACGACGCGCAGGCTCACGAGGCGGCGTGCTTTTCCCGCAGCGACTCGATAATCCGGTCAAAGTTCGCCTCGTCCCACGGAATGCGCGGGCTGTCGATCGCCTCCAGGAGCAGGTGCTCCACCTCGTCGCGGTCCATATCCCGATAAACCTCCTGCCCCTGCCACGCACTGAGCGCCGCAGTCACGACCGCCGCAGGACTTTCAAAGCCACCCGTCTGTAACTTTGCGCGCACGAATTCATCCAACTCATCTGGGATCGTAATGGTCATATTGCAAATGGTGTGTCTGCTGTCGCTATTCGTCAAACGCCACTTCCTATTTCCGCTCTACCCTCGCTGCCCAGTTGAGGACTTGGCAACGCCGTTTTTTGCGCGGGGAAGCTGAGCTTCGTGGTGAGGGGCGGGACTGCCTGGAGCCAGTGCGGCGGCGCGTGAACCCGAAGGTCGGTTCATTTCGGGACGATGAGCTTCAAGGCGCGATTGCGCAGGCTGCGGCAGGACTGGAAATGGCGGCGGTCCGTGGTGACGAGGGCGGCCTTGGGCGACAGTTCGGCGAGCGAGACCAGCGAGGCGGCGGCGGCGTCCATCGACAGGTATTTGAGCATGATCTGCTGCGTGGCGGCGAGATGCTCGGGCCATGGCCGCGCGAGGATGAGCGCGCCCTTTCTCACCAGATCGAGCAGCGCGTGGGCCGGCTGGGTGTTGCCGCCAAGATGCCAGCACGCTTCGCCGAGCACGATCTCGGTGGTGTGCAGCGGGCGCTCACGCTCTACTCGTGCCATTGGTCGCTGGCGTTGAGCCAGCCGATGAGCGGGCCAGCGTCAACGATGGTTTTTATTCCATAGCCTTCGCGGCTGGAAAGATCGCGCGGGCCTTTGAACATGCGGCGATAGGGAGCAGCCAGACGCGTGAAATCAACCTCGTGCTCCCCGATTTCGCGGGCCAGCGCTCTGGGCGAGATCGGAGAAACTCTCTTTCCGTCGCGCGCCGGCGCGCTGGATTTTCGCATCGAGGTGGTCGGGAATTTTAAGGGTCACGGTTTTCATCGTATAACTCAGGGAACCGCCGTATTCACGAGCCGCTGCACGAGCGCCTCCCACGTCACGATGCCGACGGGCTTTGCGCCCGCTTCGAGCACGGCGGCGAGCGTGGTGCGGGCGGCGCGGAGTTTGCGCAGGACGCTGTGCGCGGGCTCGTTCGGCGCGACTTTCACGATGCGGCGCTGGTAGCTTTCCACGATGCCGTCGCGGCGTCCGTCGAGCGCGATGTCGAGCACGTTCACGAGGCCCACGATTTCCCCCGTGTCCGCGAGCACGGGCCAGCGGTCGATGTGATTCGCGCCGCTGCGGGCGATGAGATCGGCAATCGCGGCACGCCCTGGAATGGCGTGGACGCGTTCCATCGGCACCATCACGTCGCGCGCGGCGATGGCGCGGAAATCGACGACGTTGTGAATCATCTGCCGCTCGTCGCGCGTGAGCGTGCCTTCGTGTTCGCTCTGGATCGTGAGGTATTTGAAATCCTCGCGCGCGACGAAAAGCTTCGTGCGCTCGGCGGGGCGGCGTCCGAAGAACAGGCGGAAGAGCGCCTCGCCCGCGAGATGCAGCGGTGTGAGAAAAAGGTTGGCGAGTTCGAGCGGGCCGGCGAGCAGCGCGAGCGAGCGGTACGGGAAACGGCGGAAGAGCGCCTTTGGCAAAAGCTCGACGCCGAGCAGGTAAATCGGGAGCGCGACGATTCCGGCGAGCACGTAGCCGCGCGGGCCGAAGGCGCGGGAGAGCGCCTGCGTGGCGAGCGTGAGCGCGAAGATGTTCATCAGGTTCGTGACGACGAGCACGGTGACGAGCAGGCGGTCGGGGCGCGCGAGCATCCGGTTCAGTTTTCGCGCGGCGCGGTCGCCGGTTTTGAGGCGGTGCTTCAGGCGCACGCGATTCACGGAAAGGATGCCGGCTTCGACTCCCGAGAAGACGAACGAAATCAGCGCGCACGCGGCGACGGCGAGCCAGATCATAAGCCCGCGTCCTCCCCGATTTTTTCGATCAAGACTTCCTCGATCCGCTTGCGCGAAGTGCGCCGCACGGTGCAGCGCAGGCTCTCGATTTCAAGCTGCGTGCCGGGGCGCGGCAGTGCGCCGAGGCGGTTGAAGATGAGGCCGCCGATGGTGTCGATGCCTTCCTCTTCGAGGTGGGAATGCAGCAGTTCGTTGATGTCGTCGAGCCGCGCGGAACCGTTCGCGAGCAGCTTCTTGTCGCCAATGCTTTCCAGATACAGCGCGCGTTCGGCCACCGGAACCGCGTCGCTGATGATCTCCTCGACGATGTCGGAAAGCGTGACGATCCCCTCGATGCCTCCGTGTTCATCCACCACGAACGCGATGCCCTGCGGATGCGAGAGAAAGCCGCGCAGCAGGTCGATCGCCTTCATCGTCTCCGCGACGAACGACGGGGGCGCGAGCCGTTCCTGATACGGGATGGCGGGATCGAGCAGGAACGGCAGCACGTCCAGCACGCCGAGAATGTCGTCCGGCGTTTCGCCATAAATCGGGACGCGCCGGTAGCGTCGTGCGCGCAACGTGGGGATGAGTTCGTCGTGCGCGAGATCGTCGGGCAGCGCGAACGTATCGACGCGCGGCGTCATGCAATCCTTCGCGGTCTTGTCGCCGAGCTTGATGATTTCCTGGATCATCTCGCTCTCACTCGCGTGCAGCGTGCCCTCCTGCGCGCTGAGTTCGACGAGCGTTTCCAACTCATCCTCGCTGAGAAACGGTACCGGCTGAATCGACGCGGGCGTGAGCGCATCGGCCATGCGCTCGCTGATGCGCTGGAGCCCGCGCGCGATGGGATCGACCACCGGCATGATGACCTGCATCACGCTCACACCCAGCCGCGCGAAGCGGGTGGAATTCGCGAGCGCGAGCAGCTTCGGCACGAGATCGCATACGAAAACGATGAGCGTGAAAATGAGCAGCGCCGCGACCCAGAACGGGACCGCCGTCGCCGCGTAATCGCGCAGCAACCAGAGGCAGAGCAGGATGAGCGGGAGATTGACGAGCGAGTCCGCGAGCAGGATCGCGCTGAGCAGGCGGCGCGGATTTTCCATGATCCGCGCGAGCGCGGGGCCGATGCTTTCGCGGCGTTTTTTGAGGCGGTCGAGATCCTGCGGCTGGAGGGAAAAGAGCGCCGTTTCGATCGCGGAAAAAAGCGCCGAACTGACGATCAGGATCAGCAGGAGAAGCCCGATCGCGATGAGGGAGCCGGGCGGCATCAGGATGCCGCCGAGAGAACGGACGCCTCGATTTTCAAACGCAGCTTGTCTTGCACAAGGCTGCGATAGATAGATTCGCCGCGTCCGCACTGCGATGAAAAAAAGCGACCGCATTTCCGCCTACGTCGAGACGCTCGGGGCCGCGCCGGGGCTCGATCTCGATCCGCACTACACGGGTTTTTTCACCTGCTTCAATCGCGGCGAATACTACGAAGCGCACGACGTGCTCGAACAACTCTGGCTGCGCACACCCGGCGCG
>JAYVRQ010000240.1:0-1981 GCA_043776145.1 Chthoniobacteraceae bacterium | reverse complement strand
CGAATGTGCCCGGCGTCTTCGCCGCAGGCGATGTCGCGGATCACGTCTATCGCCAGGCGGTCACTGCCGCCGGGCAGGGCTGCGCGGCGGCACTGGATGCCGAGCGTTATCTCGCCGCGAACGGCGCGGAATAGCAGCGAAAACACCCTGCGGGCGGCGATGACGAAACTCCTCCGCATTCTCTGGCTCGGCCTTGGCACTGCGCTGGCGGGCGACGAGCCTGCGGCGTTGCAGCGGTTCGCTTTTGAAAAAGCGGAGATGGGGCTGCCGTTTCGCATCACGCTTTTCGCGCCGGATGAGCCGACCGCGAAAGCCGCGGCGGATGCGGCGTTCGCGCGAGTCGAGGCGTTGAATGCAGTGCTGAGCGATTACGATGACGAGTCGGAAATCAGCCGGCTCTCGCGCAGCTCCGGCTCGGGAAAAGCGGTGCCGGTGAGCGATGATCTCTGGCGTGTGCTGGAGCGCGGGCAGGCGATGGCGGAGCGGACGGATGGCGCGTTCGATGTGACCGTCGGGCCGCTCGTGAATCTGTGGCGGCGCGCGCGGCGAAAGCAGGAACTGCCTTCGCCGGAATTGATCGCCGAGATGCGGGCGCGCGTGGGTTTTCGCCATCTGAAACTCGATGCGGAAAAGCGCACCGCCGAGTTGCTGATCGCCGACATGCGGCTGGATGTCGGCTCGATCGGGAAAGCCTATGCGGTCGATGCGGCGCTCGCGGTTTTGAAGCAGCGGGGGATCACGCGCGCGCTCGTCGGCGGCAGCGGCGACATGGCGGCGGGCGATGCGCCGCCGGGCTTGCCGGGCTGGCGCATCGAAGTCGCCGCGTTTGATGCGGAGGGCGCGCCGCCGCCGCGAATCGTGCATCTTGCAAATCGAGGGATCGCGACGAGCGGCGATGTGTTTCAGCGCGTGGAGATCGGCGGCAAACGCTACTCGCACATCGTCGATCCGCACACCGGCCTCGGCCTCACCGATCACAGCCTCGTCACCGTCATCGCGGCGGATTGCTTCACGGCGAATTGCTACACGACCTCCGCCAGCGTGCTCGGGCCGGAACGCGGCGTGAAGTTGATCGACGCGACGCCCGGCATCGCCGCGCTGCTGGTGCGGAAGCCAGGGGAGAAGATTGAGTTTGTGGAGTCTCGCGAGTGGGCGCGGTAAATTCCGGGGAGCGCGCGCGTCTCGCGTGCTGGTTTCGGCGTCCCGCCGAAACGAACTTCCCTGCCGCGTCGGTTTTGATTCGGTGAACGAAATTTGAAGCGATGCGTTTGGAAAGTTCGCGAAGGCGGGACGCCTTCGCCAGCACGCGAGACGCGCGCGCTCCCCGGAATCCGCGACGATCGCGCTCAGTGTCCGAGCCGCGCGAGGATCGCCTCGACATCGTACACACAGCCGCCCCACGTCCCGCCGCTCGCGTTCTGCATCGCGGCCCACAGTCGCGTGTCGGCGGGGAGCGCGGGGTGCGGCGCGAGATCTTCGCGGGATGGACGCTCGGCGAGATTTTCACCGACCAAATCCACGCTGCCCACCATCCGCACGCGGTCGATCTCGATGCGGATCGTGTCCCCATCGCGCAGCTTTCCGAGCGGTCCTCCCGCGAGCGCCTCGGGGCCGATGTGGCCGATGCACGCGCCAGTCGAGACGCCGGAAAACCGCGCGTCGGTAAGCAGCGCGACGTGCTTTCCGAAGGGCAGCATCTTGAGCGCGCTGGTGATTTGATACGTCTCTTCCATCCCGGTGCCCATCGGCCCGATGCCGCAGAGCACCATCACATCGCCCGCGACGACGCGGCCTTCGCGCAGCGCGCCGATGGCGGCGGCTTCGCTGGTGAAAACGCGCGCGGGTCCGCTGTGGCGATACACTCCATCCGCATCGACCACGCTCGCGTCGATCGCAGTGGCTTTGATGACGCTGCCTTCGGGCGCGAGATTTCCGATGGGGAAAACGAGCGTCCCGGTCAGGCCGCGCTCCTTCGCGATGG
>JAYVRQ010000239.1:0-6383 GCA_043776145.1 Chthoniobacteraceae bacterium | reverse complement strand
GTCTCGGGCATCTTCCCGAAAATCTACGAAGCCCTTGAGATTCAGTTCAACGTCAACGGCGTCGATACCAAGCTCGTCCTCGAAGTGCAGCAGCACCTCGGCGAAGGCTGGGTCCGCGCCATTGCCATGAGCGGTAGCGAAGGTCTCAAGCGCGGTCTGCCTGTTACCGCTACCGGCGCACCGATCAGCGTCCCCGTGGGCGAAGGCATCCTTGGCCGTATCTTCAATGTGACTGGCGACCCCGTGGATGAGCGCGGACCCGTCGAGCACACGAAGCGTTATCCCATCCACCGCCCCGCTCCCGCGCTGACCGATCAGGATGTGAAATCGACTATCCTCGAAACCGGCATCAAGGTCATCGACCTCATCTGCCCTTTCACCAAGGGTGGCAAAGTCGGCGCGTTCGGTGGTGCAGGGGTCGGCAAGACCGTCGTCATTCTTGAACTCATCAATAACATCGCCAAGGGCCACGGCGGTTTCTCCGTCTTTGCCGGTGTGGGTGAGCGTTCGCGCGAGGGGAACGATCTTTACCATGAGATGAGCGATGCGGGCGTCATCAATCAAAAGGATCTCAGCAAGTCCAAAGTGGCGCTCGTGTATGGCCAGATGAATGAGCCTCCCGGCGCGCGTCTCCGCGTGGCCCTGTCCGCGCTCTCGATGGCGGAATACTTCCGCGACGAGAAGAACCAGGACGTGCTCCTTTTCGTCGATAACGTCTTCCGTTTCTCGCAAGCTGGCTCCGAAGTGTCCGCACTGCTCGGACGCACGCCGTCGGCGGTGGGTTATCAGCCTACCCTCGCGGCGGAAATGGGTGCGCTTCAGGAACGCATCACTTCCACCACCAAGGGTTCCATTACTTCGGTGCAGGCTGTCTATGTCCCTGCGGACGATCTCACCGATCCGGCCCCCGCGAATACTTTCGCGCACTTGGACTCGACCATCGTGCTGGAGCGTTCCATCGCCGAACTCGGCATCTATCCCGCCGTCGATCCGCTCGCTTCCACCTCGAAGGCGCTCGCGCCGGAGATCGTCGGCGAGGAGCACTACCAAGTCGCCCGCGGCGTCCAGCGCGTGCTGCAACGCTACAAGGACTTGCAGGACATCATCGCCATTCTCGGCATGGATGAGCTGTCGCCCGAGGACAAGCTGCTCGTTTTCCGCGCGCGGAAAATCCAGCGATTCCTCTCGCAGCCTTTCAGCGTCGCAGAAGTCTTCACTGGCACGCCCGGCCAGTACGTCTCGATCAAGGAAACTGTCCGCGGCTTCAAGGAAATCCTCGATGGCAAGCACGACGATGTGGGTGAAACGAACTTCTATATGAAGGGCGGCATCGAGATGATTAAAGACTAGTTAGCGAGGCATCATGGCTACCCTCAAACTCGAAATCGTGACACCGGAGAAAGTCGCCTACAGCGACGACGTGGACAGCGTAGTCCTCCCGGCAGTCGAGGGGGAAATGGGTGTGCTGCCCATGCACATTCCCGTGCTCACGCAGATCAAGCCGGGTGAGTTGGTGGCCAGCAAAGGCGGCGTGAAGCAGTATCTCGCGGTTGGTGAAGGTTTCGTGTCGGTCGATCAGACTTCGGTAAAGGTGATGACCGACATGGCGCTGGAATCCGAACACATCGACGAAGGGGCTGCCGAAGCCGCCGTGCAGCGCGCGCGCGAAACGATGGCGCGCAAGGATCTGGGCTCGGAGGAAAGTGCCGCCGTGCAGGCTGCGCTCGCGAAGTCGCTCGCACAGCTTCACGTCAAGCGGCGGCGGCGGTAGTAACGAGACTCCGCGCGGCAGCGCGCCGCGCTCCCTGGAACACGCTGCCGCGCGCCCCTGCCTACGGCTACGCGATGGTGTTCACCAGCGTCCCGAGTCCGGCGATGTGGATTCGCATCTCGTCGCCGCTCGCGAGCGTGAAGTCATTGGGCGGCACTGTTCCCGTGCCGGTGAGCAGGAAACAGCCGCTGGGAAAATCGTTGTCGCGGAAAAGGAAACCGGCGAGTTCAGGGAACGATCGCTTCATTTGCGCGAGCGACGTTTCCCCTGAAAACACGGGAGCCTCCGCGCGCCAAACGTGGATTTGGATCGCGGTGTCGCGCGGCAGCGGATCACGCACGACGATGCCGGGGCCGAGCGCGCAGCAGGTGCGGAAGACTTTCGCCTGCGGTAGATACAGTGGGTTCTCGCCCTCGATGTCGCGCGAGCTGAGGTCGTTGCCGATCGTGTAGCCGAAAATGTGGCCCTCGCGATTGATCGCCAGCGTGAGTTCGGGCTCGGGCACGTTCCATTTCGAGTCGCCGCGCAGGTGCATCGCCGCGCGATGTCCGACCACGCGATGCGGCGTGGCCTTGAAAAAAATCTCGGGTCGAACGGCGTCGTACACGCGGTCGTAGAAAGTGCCGCCGCCCGCGTCCTTCGATTCCTCGATGCGGGCGTCGCGGCTGCGCAGATACGTCACGCCCGCGGCCCAGACTTCCTGATTCCCAATGGGCGCGAGCAGTTCCTCCGGCATGAGCACCGGCGTCGCCGCCGCGAGCTGGCCGTGCAGCCACGCGGCGGGATCGGCTTCGGTGAAAAGCGTGTCCAAGTGCGCCCCGGCGAGTTGGAAACAATCTTCGCCGCGTTGCGCGACGAGGCCGGAAGCGGTCCGATAGACGGTGATGGAAGGCGAAGACATGCCGCGAGAATGCGTGCGCGATTCGGGCGCGGCAAGTCTGGCTTCCACGGGTGTGTCCGCCGCCTTGCACTTTCCAAGGTGACATCGATTCGGCCCGATTGCGGAGCTAGCTGCGTCGGCGTCTGGTAAATCCGATCGCCGCCGATGCTATAGCGAGGAAGGAGGCGGATGGCTCGGGGACGGGGGTGGCGATGGCGATGCCGGTGGTGCCGTTGGCTAGTCGGTAATAAAAGGCCACTTGTCCGCTGTCGTTGAGGCTGGTGGGCGAGATTCCGAACCCGGTGACCGTGGAGCCGAAGAGCGCATCGCCAGCACCGATCACCGCGTTCGTCACTGTGCCGTCTCCAATAAAGAGACCACCGCCGCCAGCGTCCAAACCCGCGCCAAACGCCACGGCACCTGCCGAGTTGATCGAGGCCGAGCCATAAAGATTGATGTAATTAAATGGCCCGGAAAGGTCGGCGATGGTCGTCAGCGACCCGCCGTTGCCGGAGTAGATGCCGTAGCCGCCATCGTCAATTCCGCCCACTCCCGCAACGAAAGCCACCGTGCCCGCGTTGTTGATCGAGGGTCTGCTGAGAAAGGTTTTGAGTTGTCCAGAGTCGTCGGCAATCGTGGTGATTGCCCCGCCGTTGCTCGTGGCAATCGCATAATGCTGGTTTAGATATCCTTGGAAGGCTACCGTACCTGCGTCGTTGATGGAAGGATTGCCGCCTCCGATGACGGTCTGCGACGAAACCCCGCCGCTGTTGGTAAAAATGCCACCTGTCCCGGATATAGGTGCGGCTGAGAATGCCACTATGCCCGCTGCATTGATCGAGGGCTTATTGTCAACTCTTCTAAACTGCACGGCGGTGTCCGCGATCGTGACGAGCGGGCCGCCGTTGCCAGTAAAGATTCCTTCAACGTGACCATCCGGTGGTGCTGCAAAGAACGCGACGGTCCCTGCTTGATTGATTGTGGGATCCCCGAACGCGGCGAATGGAGCCGTAGATACGGCAATAGTCGTTGTCGTCCCTCCGCTGCTGGCGTAAACTCCAATGCGCTCATAGCCCTTCCAGGCACGGTATGCCACCGTGCCCGTCGCATTAAGTGAGGGAAGAGAGCCAAATTGGTCGAACAGGCCGGTGGAATCCGCGATCAGCGTGAAGGTATATCCCGCTTCCGCCTTCGTGGCCGTCATTGCCAAGAGCAAGACGACGATTAGGAAAACACCGTTAACAACTCCGGTTGAGTTCTGCCACGAACGAAGAAGTTGAGTTGATGGTGAATTGGTATTCATAAGTCGTGTGATTTGGAGTTAGGTCAGTTGCTGGGCTTTTCACCAGTGTGGACGTGGATTCCGCAATTCGGGACTAGCCACGTTTACTCTGCTGCATACAATGGGGTGAATCAAGGAGGAGGGGGCGGGGTGTAAGTGTTGAAATTACTCAGGTCCACGGTCTGCACTTGCAGGCCGGTGTTTATCGGCGTGAAGGGAGCGGTGTTGACGGCATCCGCGTCCGCCGCCGCGATCATGGCGTTCAGCATGGAGATTTTTGGGGTCAAAAAGGTTCCGCTGCTGACGTCCCCGCCGGAACCACTTGTCACGCTTAACAGAACCAGCATATCGTCGAGTGTCACCGGATTGTTGAGAATCAAGAAGGATGGACTGCTGGAATCACCGCCGACCAGTTCTTCCCAAAACGCCAGCCGCTGGCGATGCAGCCCCGGTCTGAAAAAGCGCGTGAAATGGTCAAAGGAGTTCATGAAATATTCAAGGGAATAAAACTCCGAAACCAGAGCCTTTTCCTCTTGATCGAGGATCATTACGGGAGGTCTTCCATGTTCCAGATAGCCAAGATAATTCGCATAGTTCGCGGGTAGCAGCTTGCACGGTGTAATGCTCGCAGGCAGCGGTGTATCGAGGGTGTAAACCGCGAGGTCATTTTGAACGTCCAGCGCCCGACCTCGGATGATGCGGTCAACCACCTGATTGTTCGCCGTGATGAACCGAATAGTCAAAGGAGGATAAAAACGAGTGTGTTCCGCGGCGACGATGTGCTGCGCCGTGATGGCGGTGCCTGCTCCCAGAATATTGGCATAACTATTCCACGGGCTGATGCAGGTCATTTGCTGCCGCAGATCGTAGCACCAAGAGGCGGTGTTTCGCAGGTAGCTCGGCGGGGTGGGATCCTGATCCGACCCGTGGTTCTGGATCGTGAAAACCAGCTTCGCATTGGCGACGTTGCCCGACGTGATCGGGGCGATCCGACTGTCGATGGCATTACTCGCGTGCAGGCCCACGGTGTTGGCGGGGTAAATGTAGTTTTCCTGCGTGGTGGCGGAGACGACAGCCACCGGCCCGTTCCCGGTCGGCACGGCGCTCCCCACTTTTGCAGAGATGATTCTGGCGGTCGGTTCCGGAGGGTTTGCCGAGGGGTGCTTGAAATACACTTGCGCGCGTCCGTTCGATCCGGTCAGGCGATGGAGGATGGTGGCCGGACTCGCGCCATCGTTTGTCAGTGAGATCTGGCCCGCATCGGCTCCCTGAGTGAAGAAGGTGACGCGGGCGTTGTTCACCGGAACCGCCCCATCTCTCACCTCCACCACGAAAGGCTGTGGCAGCAAAGTGCCCGGTTCGTCCGTCGGCACCGGAACGGGCCACCCGATCGCCTGGATAGTTGGATAGTTCGCGCCGTTGTAATAATCGGTGGGATCGGTCCCGAGTAGTCCGGCCTCATATTCGGCGCGGTTGGGGATTCCGTCACCATCGGGATCGGCAGCGGGGCCGGTGGTGGCATCGGCAGGATCGAGCGGGTCGAGCCCGAAGTGGATTTCCCAATCGTCCGGCATGCCATCCCCATCCATGTCGGCAGTGTGAAACGGATCGGTGCCGACCTCGAGTTCGTCGAGTGTGTTCACTTTGTCGCCATCGAAGTCCTGATTGAGCGGGTTGCCCGTGTAGGATTCGAGATATTTCACACGAACGAAAAACCGATCCGGACCGGACACGGTGATGCCGTAGTAAAATATCAGATCCGCACCATCGCCGTAGGCGTCCGGGAAATGGGTCCAGGTAACCATGTCCTTGGAGTACTGGAGAAAATAGTACCTTCCCAAGTGACCAAACCAGGAAACGGTATAGGCATCCGGTCCGTCCTTGGTGATGCGGAGTCCTTCGTTGTCATCGCTCGGGGTTTGGGCAAGGGAAGTGAAAGCCAGCGCGAGGCCGCAGAGGAGGGAGAGGAATGCGCGGTTCATTTCGGGGCTCCTTCATTTTGCGGAGGTGCGGCTGGCCTGGGTTTTCGCCAGTAGCTGATGACGGTGTTCTTCTTCACCGCCGGATGTTCGCGCAGTTCGCGCTCGCGTTCGGCGCGGGCAGCCTCGCGCTGCGCGTGGGCCTGGAGCAGGGCCTCGCGATTTGCGTCGAAAAAGGGATGGATCGCATCGAGGGCGGTCATCATCGGCGTGGTCGGCGAGCCCGCCCCTTCGGCCAGCAGCCACGCGGAGCGGTCGTGCGGGAGGAGCGCGACTTGCGGGAATTCGCGGGTGCGTTCTGCGCGTGCCTCCGGCGGGCCGCTGTCGAGGGCGAGCAAGAGGGTGTAGATCGTGTCCGCCGTTTCGATTTCACCCATCCCGCTGAAGACCTGGAAGTCGATGTTGCTAAAAGCGCGGTGCGGCCCCGCCTCATCGAACCAGCGCAATTCGGTAAGCGTGCGATCAAGGACG
>JAYVRQ010000238.1:0-6417 GCA_043776145.1 Chthoniobacteraceae bacterium | reverse complement strand
TGAGCGCGTCCCACACGCGCGCGGATTTGTCATCGCCCGCGGTGAGCACGCGCGCGCCGTCGGGACTGAAAATCGCGGTGGAGACTTTGCCGTGCCCGTGTTTCAGCGGGAGGCGGATCGGCCTGCCCGTTGCGGCATTCCACATGATCGCCCGCCAGTCTGCGCTAGCCGTCACGACGCGCCGGCCATCGCGGCTGAACACGGCGCTGAGGATCGCGTCTTCGTGCGCGAGTGGACGCCCGATGGTCGCGCCGCTCGCGGCATCCCACACGCGCGCGGTGCGATCGGCGCTGGCGGTAAGCACGCGCGATCCGTCGGGGCTGAAAATCGCGCTCCACACGCGGCCTTCGTGGAGCAGCGGGTCGCCGTCGGGCAGTCCCGTCGCGGCGTTCCAAATGCGCGCGCTCATGTCGTCGCCGCCAGTGATGACGCGGGTGCCGTCGGGACTGAATGCGGCGCAGCGGACGCGGCCTTCGTGGCGGAGCGGCTTGCCGCCGGTAGCGTCCCAGATGTGGGCGGCGTCGTCGTCGCAGACGGTGAGCACGCGGCTTCCATCCGGGCTGAACACGGCGCTTTGCACGGCGGAGGTATGCGGGAAAATTTCGGTCGGCTGCTGGCTGTCGGCGGCGTCCCAAATGCGCGCGGTGCCATCGCCGCTGGCGGTGAGAAATCGCGCGCCGTCCGCGGCGAACTCCGCGGAAAACACCGCGCCATCGTGCTGGCGCGTCTCGCCGAGTGGGCTGCCGGTGAAGGCGTTCCAAAGCCGCGCGGTGCCATCTCCGCACGCGGTCAGCACGCGCGTGCCGTTGGGATTGAAGATCGCGCATTCCACCGTCCCGGCGTGGCGCAGCACTTCGCCGATTGGCTGGCCGGTTCTTGCATTCCACAGCCACGCGCGATCCGCGCACGCGGTGATCGCGCGCGTTCCATCGGGGCTCAGGAACGCGCCGCGCAATGGCGCATCGTGCGGCAAAACATCGGTGACGGGCAAACCGGTGACGGCGTCCCAAATGCGCGCGGTGCCATCGGTGCTCGCGGTGATGACGCGGAGATCCTGCGCGCCGAAATGCGCGCTCACGAGCGGACCCGCGGGCCAGAGCGGAGCGCCGACGCGCGCGCCGGTCGCGGCGTCCCAGACTTGCGCGACACCTTCCTCGCTGGCCGTGACCACGCGATTTCCATCCGCGCTAAATGCGGCGCTGCGCACTGCGGCGGTGTGTTGCAGCGCAGGGCCGAGCGGTCTGCCCGTTGCGGAATTCCAAAGGTGCGCGGCGTTGCCGCTGACCGTCAGCACGCGCGTCCCATCCGGGCTGAACGCCGCGCTTTCCACCGGCCCCTCGTGGCGCATCGCGACTTCCGATGGCTGACCTGTGAGCGCGTTCCAAATCCGCGCCGTCCCATCGCCGCCCGCCGTGACGATGCGCGCGCCGTCCGTGCTGAATGCGGCAGCGCGCACGTCCTCGCACTTCAGCGGAGCGAACATCGGCGCACCCGTCGCGGCATCCCAAACGCGCGCCTTTCCATCCGCGCCGATCGTGAGCACGCGCGCGCCGTCGCGGCTGAACACAGCCCGCTTCACCGCGCCCTCGTGCCGCATTTCGCAAAGCGGAAACGTTCCGCGGCCATCGCTCAGCGCGTGGTAAAGCAGCGCGCCCGCGAGCGGCGAGCGGCGGCTGGCGCGCGCGAGATGCGCGATGGCGAGCGGCACGTTGCGGTGTTCCCATTCGAGATGCGAAAGCGCGGCGGCGAGGTCGGGATCGAGCGGCTTCGCGGACACAACGGGCGGCGGCGCGGCGGGCGGCGGCTCGTGACGCGCACTGCGCACGAACAGCGTCGCCGCGAGCAGCAGCGCCGCGCTTCCCACGATGTATGGAAACGCGCGCTCCGGCGGGTGAATGGATCGGGGGACGTCCACGAAGAAAAAAGCTGCGCCCGTTCAGCCGGGAGCCGGCGCGTCCACCTCCGGCGCGACGAGTTCGCCGATGCGCAGCTTCAATTCCTCCAGCCCTTCGCCGCGATCCGCGCTCACGGGAAAAATCTCGATCTTTTTGTAACGCCGCTTGAACGCCCTCAGCTTCTCCTTCGCCTCCGGCAAATCCATTTTGTTCGCGACCACGAGCCACGCGCGCTCGCTGAGTTTCGGGTCGTAGAGATCGAGTTCCTTGCGCAGCGTCTGCAAGTCGGCGAGCGGCTCCCGGCCTTCGCTCCCGGCCATGTCGAGCACGAAGACGAGCAGCTTGCAGCGCACGATGTGGCGCAGGAAATCGTGGCCGAGTCCGATGTTTTCATGCGCGCCCTCGATGAGCCCCGGAATGTCCGCGATGGTGATGCGGCGGTAGCCCGGCAGCTCGACCACGCCGATGTGCGGCGTGAGCGTCGTGAAAGGATACGGCGCGACTTTCGGATGCGCGTGCGAGACGCGCGTGAGCAGCGTGGATTTTCCCGCGTTCGGATAGCCCACGAGTCCCGCGTCCGCGATCTTGCGGAGTTCGAGGTAAAAGTATCCGCGCCCGCCTTCCTCGCCTTCCGTGAACTGCGTCGGCACGCGATTGCGCGAGCTTTTGAAATGCACATTGCCGATGCCGCCCTTCCCGCCCTGGCACAGCACGAATCGCTGCCCCGGCTCGGTGAGATCGACGATCATTTCGAGTTCGTCCGGGTTGATCGCGGCACTCCGTCCGCGCATCGGGCTCTCGAATTTTTCGGACGCGGGCGCCTTCGAGAAATCAATGAACGTCGAGTTCGTGCCGTATTCGATCGACGGGTCGAGTCCCTCCTCCGGCTCTTCGCCGGGGAGCCGATACACGATCGTCCCCACGGGCACCTTCACGATTTTGTCCGGCGCGGTTTTTCCCGAGCACTGCTTGCCGCCGCCCTGCTGCCCGTTCTTCGCCTTCACATTCGGATCGTAGAAAAACTGCGTGAGATTGTCCGAATGCACATCGGCTTCGAGGATCACGCTGCCGCCCCTGCCGCCATCGCCGCCATCCGGCCCGCCCTTTGGCACAAAGGATTCGCGGCGGAAGGAGACGCACCCGTTCCCGCCGTCGCCGGCCGTGGCATGGATGCGGATGTGGTCGATGAACATGAGGCGCGGACTTTCCGCGACGGCGCGGCGGCTGTCGAGGGCGGATGCGCCGCTAACTTAAGGTGCCGGGCTTCCCGACACGCTGAAGGAGGTGGTCACGGTGGTGTCGTTTTGAACGACAACAGCGCCGTCTTGCTGGCCCCGCGGCTCACCGTTTCTCTACGCTTGGGGTCACGTTTCCATGGCTATGCGGTGCGTTTCCAGCATGACCGGGGATCTTTCCAGTGGAGCGATGGGCATTTCCAGCGGGTGAAAGGGGGCTTTCAGTTCCTCGAAACGAGCGTCCAGACCGGACGAATGTCTATTCCGCGTGTCGCAGCGGGTTTCCAGCGGGAAGGAGGGTCCGTCCAGCCTGCGCGCGCGACCGTCCAGGTCTTCGAAGCGGGTGTCCCGTGACCGGAAGCGGCGTTTCCATGATTCGCATCCAGGGTCCAGCGTGAGGTCGCGATGTTCCAGCTTTGTCCGGCGGGCGTTTTTTTCCAAACCGCAGGGATGCCAGCCCAGCGGGTGCGGTCCGTTCTTTGATACGCTTAAAAAATAAAATCGCCGGAACTGCGTCATTGGGTAAATGTCATCCCCATGAAAGCACTCCCGCTCCTTCTTTCGCTCGCGGTCTTCACCGCCGGTTGTGACATGGATAAAATCACCGGCGTGCAAAGCGAGCCGACACCCGCGCCCGCGCCCGCGGTGCCCAAAGCCACTCCCACGCCGGAGCCGAAGCCCAAGCAGGGCGACTGGATGTGGAAGAACTACAAGAACCCGCTCGATCCGAAGAGGAAGTAGTCCGCTCCTGATCCCGCTGCATGTCCCGGATCAAGCGCGCGTTTCATTTTCAACTCATCGGCCTCGTTCTCGCGGGAATTTTTACCGCGTGGCTCGTCCGCACTTTCCCCATCACCGACTACATCACGCGCGCGCAGGGCACGATCGGTCGCCTGGAAATCTGGGGCGGCGTGCTCTATCCGCTGCTCTTCGCGCTGTGCAATTTGCTGCTCCTCCCCGGCGGCATCGTTGCCGTCGGCAGCGGACTTTTCTTCGGACTTTGGTGGGGATTTCTTTTGAACATGCTCGGCTGTCTCGCAGGCGCGGCCGCCGCGTTCGGCCTGAGTCGTGCCGTGGGCCGGCCATGGATCGAGCGCCGCTTTTTCCGCGATGCAAAATGGGCCGCGCTCGACCGGCTCATCGCGCGCGACGGCTGGAAGATCATCTTTCTCAGCCAGGTGCATCCGCTCTTTCCCACGAGCCTGCTGAATTACCTCTACGCCATCACGCGCATCCGCTTCGGGACTTGCATGATCTGGATCGCGCTTGGCCAGGCTCCCGGACTTTTTCTTTACGCGTATCTCGGAACGCTCGCGCAATTCGGCCTGCGGATTGCGCGGGGAAAAACGCATCCCTTTCCACATGAATACGCGCTCTGGATCGGCGGGCTCGCGCTCACGCTCACCGTCACCATGGCCCTCGCGCGCCTCGCCCTGCGCATCCTTTCCGAAGCCGAGGCCGAGGCGAGACGCGATCCGCATCCATCACAAGCGGAACGCGCGGTTGCCTCGCGCGATGGCGGCTGGTAGCGTCCGCCGCTTGGTCTTCAAAAAAATCCATGAATCTCCATCTCAAAATCTGGCGTCAAAAATCCGCGAATACCGCGGGAAAAATGGTCGATGTCGAGGCGCGCGATATTCCCGCCGATGCGTCGTTTCTCGAGATGCTGGACATCGTGAATGAAGACCTGCTCACGAAAGGCGAGGAGCCCGTGGCGTTCGATCACGACTGCCGCGAGGGCATTTGCGGGACTTGCTCGCTGACCATCAACGGCATCCCGCACGGCCCGAGCGAGACGACGACCTGCCAGCTTTACATGCGGAAATTCAAGGACGGAGAGACGATCTTCATCGAGCCGTTTCGCGCGAAGCCTTTCAAGGTGCTGCGCGATTTGTGCGTGGACCGCAGCGCGTTCGACCGCATCCAGCAGGCGGGCGGATTCATCACCGTGCGGACGGGCGCGGCGCAGGATGCGAACGCGCTGCCAATCGGGAAGGAGAGCGCCGATCTCGCGATGGAGGCGGCGGCGTGCATCGGCTGCGGCGCGTGCGCGGCGGCGTGTCCGAACAGTTCAGCGATGCTTTTTGTCGGCGCGAAAGTCACGCACCTCGCGCTGCTCCCGCAGGGTCAGGCCGAGCGCACGCGGCGCGTTTTGAAAATGGTCCGCACGATGGATGAGGAAGGCTTTGGGAATTGCTCGAACTATTATGAATGCGAAGCCGTGTGCCCGGCGGAAATCCCGGCGACGGTGATGACGCGGCTGAATCGGGAATATGCGGCGGCGGCGGTGAAGGAATCGGTCGGCTGACACACAGTCCCAAGGAGCGGCGACATTCCTGTCGCCGACCCACACGCCTGCGCGAAGCGCCAAACTCCCCTCACGCGCGCGATAAAAGTGGCGCTTCGCGCGGGGTGGGTCGGCGACAGGAATGTCGCCGCTCCTTGAGTACCCCAAACTTTCTTCCACCCGCCATTCCGAATCCGTGCTACAACACGCGCCCATGTCTTCCCACGCCCCTCAGCCCGCTGCGCGTTTGTGGATGACGCTGGCGGCGGCGTTTCTCGGCTGGATGTTCGATGGGATGGAGATGGGAATCTTCCCGCTCGTGGCGCGGCCTGCGTTGCAGCAGATGCAGTCGGCGGCGGGGATCGCGGGCGAGCAATTCGTGCAGAATTGGATGGGGCGCATCACGGCGCTGTTTTTGTTGGGCGCGGCGGTGGGCGGGCTCGTGTTCGGCTGGCTGGGTGATCGCATCGGGCGCGTGCGGGCGATGACGCTGAGCATTCTCACATACTCACTTTTTTCCGGTCTCGCGTATTTCGCGGCCGCGCCGTGGCAGCTCGGGGCGCTGCGTTTTCTCGGCGCGTTGGGCATGGGCGGCGAGTGGGCGCTGGGTGTGGCGCTGGTGATGGAAGTCTGGCCCACCGAGCGCCGCCCGTGGCTCGCGGCGGCGATCGGCGCGGCGGCGAATCTCGGCTACGCGGGCATCGCGCTGGTGGCGATGAACAAGCCGGTGACGCAGGAATCCTGGCGCTGGGTGATGCTCGTTGGCGCGGTTCCGGCGGTGCTGACTTTTGTGATCCGCCTCTTCGTTCCCGAGTCGGAGAAATGGCGGCGCGCGGTCGGGCAGGTGCGGGTGCAGCCGCTGCGGGAAATTTTTTCCCCGGAACTACGGCGGCGCACACTGCTGGCGATTGCCTTCGCGGGCGTGGCGCTGATCGGGACGTGGGGCATCGTGCAGTGGATTCCGCTCTGGGCGGACGCGATGACGCACGGGACACAGCCG
>JAYVRQ010000237.1:0-6420 GCA_043776145.1 Chthoniobacteraceae bacterium | reverse complement strand
GCAACAATCAGGAAGTGCAGTTCGCATCTGCGTCCGGTGCGATGTCCACGCGCGCGAAAAACCTCGCGCGCTACCACGTCTTTTACGGCGACACGAATCTCATCAACACCGAACTCGACCGCTACCTCGCCGTGAAGCGCGAAGACCTTCAGCGCGTGGCGAAAAAATATTTCACGAAGGAAGGCTTGAACGTCCTCCGCTATCCCGTGCCCGCTGCTCCCGCTGCTCCCGAACCAAAGTAATCCCATGTCCCGCATTTTCTCTCTCGCCCTGCTCGGTGTTGTCTCCGCGCTCCCGCTTCACGCCGAAATCGACCGCACGAAAAAACCCGCACCCGATCCGGCTCCTGCCGCGGCGTTTCCCGACTACAAGACCGTCACGCTCAAGAACGGCCTGAAAATTTTCGTCATCGAAGACGACCGCAAACCCACGCTCTCGCTGCGGCTGCTCTTCAAAGGCGGCTCCACGCTGGATGGCGCAAAGACCGGCCTCGCTGGCTTCACCGCCGGATTGTTGAATCACGGCACTGCCACGCGCGATACAGCGACGTTCGCGCAGGAGTGCGATTTCATCGGGATGAAACTGGAAGCCACCGCGGGAGGCGATGCGCTCAGCGTGGGTGCGGGCGGGCTTACGAAATACACTGCGAAGATTTTCGAACTCTTCGCCGACGCGATCCTGCATCCCGCCTTTCCCGCGGAACAACTCGCGAAGGAGCAAAAGAAGGCGCTCTCCCAACTCGCCGCCGAGAAGCAGCAGCCCGCCTCGCTGCTCGACAAGCTGCAAGGCAAGATCATCTACGGCGATCATCCCTACGGAAACTACAGCACGCCGGAGAGCGTGAACGCGATCACCCGGGATGACCTGGTCGCCTTTCACGAAACCTACTTCGCGCCAAACAACGCAACGCTCGCCATCGTTGGCGATGTGAAGGCGGATGACATCGTGCCGCTTGTCGAGAAGGCGCTGGCTGGTTGGGAATCGCGCAACATCAAAGCGCGGAATTTGCCCGAGATTGCACCGATCAAAGGCCTCACCGTGCATCTCGTCGATCGACCCGGCTCCGTGCAGAGCAACATCGGCATCACCGAAACCGGCCCCGCCCGCAACAGCCCCGACAGCGCGGAACTCAACGTCGTCAACGCCACGCTCGGCGGCGGATTCAGCGGACGCCTTTTCCAAAATCTCCGCGAAAAACACGGCTGGACCTACGGCGCGTATTCCGCATTCGGGATGAACAAACTTGGCGGAGCCTTCGAGGCCAGCGCCGAGACGCGCAACGCCGTCACCGTCCCCGCGATCCAGGAAACACTCGCCGAAATGAAGCGCCTCCGCGACGAGCCCGTGCCCGACGCGGAACTCGAACTCCAGCGCCAGTACAACATCGGCAACTACCTGCTCTCGCTCGAAAACGCCTCGCGCAACGCCCAGCGCGTGCAGGACATCGACCTCTACGGCCTCGCGCCCGACTACTACAAACGCTACGCCAAACGCATGGAAGCCGTGACGCCCTCCATCGCCCAGCAACTCGCACAGCAATACATCAGCATCGAAAACATCGCGATCTGCGTGGTCGGCGAGGCGAAGGAGATCAAGGCGGAGTTGGAGAAGCTCGGGAAGGTCATCGTGTACGACACGGACTTGAAGCCGGTGGGTAAGTAGTCAGCCGCTTCTCTTGAAAGCCTGGTTCTTCTTACTCATTTTCCTGAGATGTTTCTCAGCCAACGCCGAGAACATTCTATTGCCGCACGGCTACCACTTCTTGCGCTTCGACAAGCCCTGCAGCCTCAAGAACCTCGGTTCCAAAGTTACTGTCACCCACATCGTGAACCCCAAGACAGGCCGGTGGAATCTTGTTTGGGGCGAGCATGTTTGGAGCGAGCAATGGGTTCGAGAATACCTCAGCTTCGAGGGCATCTCAGACGATGTGCATAGCGGTTCAACACTCAAGGTGCTGCAACCTGTGGTCATCGCACTCGTTCCATTCGGAAGTGCCGAGGCAATTCTTGATATGGATAGGCATCCCGACTTTCAAGTTTGGCGCAAGAGTGGGCCAAAATTAGGAGCCAAGCCAGACTCCGCCCTCCAGCCAAGAACACGTTCTTCCGCCAGGCGTCTTGAGCACGCACACTCCAAACGCGATGACAATTAAGAAGATATTCGTCGCGGTGGCAGTCGCCGCGCTTGCTGGCTTGGTCATGGGTGGCGTGTTTGGTTTTGCTGCGGGCAAGATGACACCGGATTTTTTCCAACACCTCATCCCGTGGCGGGACGTTGAGCCGGTCGGCTTCGCGACTTTCTGCGGTGCCACAGTCGGTGTCCTGCTCGGTGGCGGCCTGGGTTGTTTTGGCGTTCTTCTTCAGTTCACCGCGGAGTGGAAAAAGAAACCGTGAAATTTTTGTAAAATGGTCCGCGACTATGTAATGAGGCTGGTCGAGCAGGTGGCGAAGATGCTGGCGAGCTTCGTGGCGAAGCGCGAGGCGGGCCGGCTCGACGAGGCCCGGCAGGAACTCGATGCGATCTGCCAGGAGCATCTCGGACTGACGCTCGATTTCGTGAAACGCAATTCACCGGAAGCCATCGCCCAAATCCTCGCGGCAGCCGGCGGCGTGCGTCATGCACGGGCTGTTTTGTTGTCGGAATTGCTCACGCACGATGCCGATCTTAGCAGCGATGCGGGCCGCGTGGCCGAGGCGACCGTGGCGCGGCTCCATGCGTTTTGTTTGCTCGCGGATTCCATGGAAATGCTCAGCCGCGAAGAACAGGCAACGTATCGACCGAAACTCGAACGACTCGCGGAGAGCTTGAGCGCGCTCAGCGGCGATCCTTACGTGCAAAGCAAACTCCAAAGGCATCGCGGCGGTGGCGGCCATTGAGTCTCGCGAAAGTGGTTTATGGCCCGGAGAGCCAACGGAAATTAGCCAGTGGCGCAAGCCACCGGAACCAACACCAATGCACCACCGCCCCGGCAGGGGCGGCGGACATGTGACGATTCCAGCGCCCCTGCCGGGGCGCATCCGATCTTTTTTATCATCCGGCGGCTTGCGCCACCGGCTAATTTCCGTCCGCCCTCCGGGCGAAAAAACCGCAACATCCGATTCGCGAGATTCAATAGTTTGGAAATGCCTGCACTTCAATTTCCGCGACCCACGCCGAACTGATCGCTCACCTGCACCACCTTGCCCTCGCGGAAAGTCGCCTCGAAAAACTTCGAGCTGCACACAGGCTGGCCGTGCTCGTCCTTGAGCGTTGCGACGATCTTCCTTGTCTTCGCGTCGATCACATCGGGCGTGTGGCAGTAGGCGAAACGTCCGGCGACATCGAACGTCACCCAGCCGTGGCCGGCGATGGAAAGATCGACGTGATCCGTTTCCTTCGGCGGCATTTGCGTGGCGTCGAAGATGTAGAGCCGCTTGCCGTCCTGATCGCTGATCCAGAGTTCTTTTTCATCCGGCGTGAGCGCGGCTCCGTGGGTGCGGTGCGTGATGTTACCGTCCCCGGCGAGGACGCGATGGATCACTTTGCCGGACGTGAGATCGGCGACATCGAAGCCGACGTGTTTGCCGAGGCAGACAAAGGCGAGCGTGCCGCGCGCATTCACGGTGAATGGAAACACGCCGCTCTCACCGATGGGCGCAATTTCCTTCACCACCGAATCGTCGCTCGTGCGAAAGACCGTAAGCGTCGTGACGGAGCCGCAATAGACGAACTTCCCATCGAGCCCCATCACGGTGTTATGCGCGTTGCTTTTCACCGGAAGATGTTTGGTGATCTCGCCCGTGCCCGCATCGACGATGAACCATTCGCTGACACCCTCGCCGATCCACCAGCCCGTCGGCACGTAGAGCTTTTTCCCGTCCGGCGTGATGGCCGCGCGGTCGCACCCGGTCGCGTAGCGTTTCTCCCAAACGACCGCGCCCGTCTCGAGATCGAGACAGCCGAGCGTGTGGCTCGTGGTCGTGTAGTAGGCGCGGTGCGTGGCGGCATTCGGGCAGAAGCCGCGCACACCTTCCGCGAAACTGGGGATGTCGATGCGGCGGACAAATTTGTGTCCGTCGCCCATGTCGAAGATAAGCACGCCCGTGCCCGAGCCACCCTGCTGCGCGCCGTCGGGAGAGGCGAGGTAGAGAAGGTGTTTGTCCTCGGCGCGAGCGGAGATGGTGAGGAGGAGGGCGGCGATGAGCGGGAGGATTTGTTTCACTTTGGCTAGCACTTTGATCGCGTAGAACGGCTAATAGACTAAGGATTCAAGCAACGAATGCGCTGAAACAGTGCCGAGGATGCCGAGAGCAAGCGCCAGTGCTAAAATCCCATATCCAATGGGATAAAATGCGCGTGGCTCCGTCCGGTATTCCGTAGTGGGCCTGTTAGTGGCAAACACTGCCCAGAAGAGCCAGCATATTGGCATCAGCACCAGCAACATTCCGTAGTTTGCAAACCGTGTCGCGAAACAATCGGGAATCGACGACAGAAGCGGATTGAATCGAAGTGGTTTCAGGATGCCGCCTACGAGGGAAACTGACAGGGAAATCGTTAGGAACTGAAGCATTGCCAGGAATTTTACTCCCGCTGGAACTGGCAGTTCTTCATTCACGATCGGCAGAAGGCAAGACAGGCTCGAATATCCGTTTCCGTGAGGGCGAGGAAATCGGAGAGGATTTCCTCCACGGACATCCCGGACGCGAGATACTCGAGAACGTCGGTAACAGTCATGCGCATCCCACGAATGCAGGGCTTCCCGCTGCGTTTGCCGGGCTCGATGGTGATGATGTCGCGGTAGTCCATGTGTGGAAGCTAGCTCTCCGTCATCTATTCGACAAGCGACGCGCTACGCCGCTGGCGACTTCGGATACGTCCCGAGGATTTTTACGAACGTGCAGTGCTTCTGCAATTGATCGAGCGCTTCGACGACGTTTTTTTCGGCGGCGTGGCCGTCGATATCGACGAAGAAAAAATACTCCCACGCTTTGCGCTTCGACGGACGGCTTTCGATTTTGCTGAGGCTGATCTTGAGGCGGTTGAAGGGTTCGAGCGCGGCGAAGAGTGCGCCGGGTTTGTCCTGCACGCAGAACATCAGCGAAGTGCGGTCGTCGCCGGTCGGCGGCGAGGCGCTGTGGCCGATGACGAGGAAGCGCGTGGTGTTGCCCGCGATGTCCTGGATCGAAGCATTGAGCACGCTCAGGCCGTGGACCTCCGCCGCCATCGGGCCGGTGATCGCGGCGGCGTGCGGTTCGCTCGCGGCCATTTGGGCTGCGCGTGGCGTGCTGCCGACTTCGATCAGTTCGACGTGCGGCAGATTCAGCCGCAGCCAGTCGCGGCACTGGCCGAAGACTTGCGGATGCGAATAGACCTTGCGGATTTCGCTCTTGGGAATTTTCGCGACGAGATGGTTTTCGATCCGCATCAAAATCTGCGCGCAGATGTGCAGGTCGGAATCCATGAAGACGTCGAGCGTGTGATTCACCGCGCCCTCGGTCGAGTTCTCGATCGGCACCACGCCATAGTCGGCGCTCCCGCGCGCCACGGCGTCGAAGACATCGGCGATGCTGACCTGCGGCGTGTAGTTCACGCTCGCGCCGAATTTGCTGCGCGCGGCCTGATGCGTGTTCGTCGATTCGGGGCCGAAGTAGGCGATCGTCAAATCCTTCTCCAGCGCGAGCGAGGCGGACATGATTTCGCGGTAAATCGCGCGCATGGATTTCTCCGGCAGGCGTCCTTTCAGTTCCGCGTTCTTCGTCGCGAGCGCGCGCAGCACCGTCTCCTCGCGCTCCGGCGCGTAAATCTGCGCGCCCTCCGCTTTCTTCACGACGCCGACTTCATGCACGAGGTCCGCGCGCTCGTTCAGCAAGCGCAGGAGCTGGCTGTCGATGGCGTCGATGTGTTTGCGAATCTCGGGAAGGGTCATTCGATTTCAGATTTCAGATTGCTGATTTCAGATTGATCCGGTTCGGGCGCGGGTTCCGATGACGGCTCGGTTTCTATTTCCGCCCCGGCGATTTCTTCCGGCGCAGCCACAGTTTCCGTCTGCTCATTGACTACTTCTGACTTCATACTCTCTTCCTCTTCCGGCACTGGTGCCTTTGGCAGCACCACGCGCTTTAGTTCGGCGGAGTTTGGAAGTTCATCCACCGTTCGCAGTCCGAAATGCTGGAGAAAATACTCCGTGGTTTCATACAGCAGCGGACGACCGGGCACTTCGGCGCGACCGGCAATTTTTACGAGGCTGCGATCGAGCAGGATTTGCATGACGCCATCGACGGACACGCCGCGCACCGCCTCGATGTCCCCACGCGTTACAGGTTGTCGATAGGCAATGATCGCGAGCGTTTCGAGTTGCGGGCCAGTGAGGCGCGTGGGCTTTGCCTCGGGGTAAAGCTGGCGCACCCATTGCGCGCAGGCGGGATCGCTCACGAGCGTCCA
>JAYVRQ010000236.1:0-1995 GCA_043776145.1 Chthoniobacteraceae bacterium | reverse complement strand
CACCGGGTCGGAGCGCCTTCGCGCGCTTCGGTGCGGCCTCGACCTTGCGGGCCTTCACACCCGGCGCGGCCAGTTCGACCTGCCCTGCGTCGAAGGACATCAGGTTCTCAGGGTGTGCGATTTTGAATTCCTCAGCGGCGCATCCATCGCCCTGGAAAAGAAAAAGCGACGGACCTTCCTTTACCAGCGCAGCCCACTTCAAATTGTGGGCGGAGGTGAGGCGCGCGAGCGGAAGATTGTCGGCGGTCTGGAGCATGACGCCATCGGAAGTCACGACAGCCTTCAGCGCGACTTCCGGCTTCGCATCGCCAAGCAGGGAATTCGCTCGCGTGCGAATTTTCACGACAGGCTCAGCCTTCAGGGGCTTTGCACGACCGAGGTGCGCGGCGATCGCCTCGAACGTGTCCGACTTCAGGATGCGCTTGAGATACGTCGTTCGCCACGCGGACTTCGCGGGCGACTGAGTAGTGGCCGCAGCTTGCTGATCGGAGGAGCCGAGCGCGAGCGAACGCAGGCGCTGCTCCCCGTCATTTTCGTCGAGAAGAAAAATCATCTCGCTCCATTGCGAAGCGACGATCTGCGCGGGCTGCGGCTCGTCCTTTTCGTATGGGAGCCGGCGGAGAAATTCACCCTCTGCTGAATACGCGCGCACCTCGCGGCCATCGAGTTTCTGCACGATCGCCCAGACGCGTCCACCGTAACCGCTCGCGCAGGCCACCGGCTTTTCGCCATCGCCGAAAAGTACCGGCGCACTCTCCGCACCGTTCCGAATGATGAGCTTCCCCTCTTCGACCGCGGCAGAGACTTCATTCGGTGCGGGCGGCTCGCCCTCGCGCGAAAGCTTCCAAGCCAGCGTGGATTCCTTGCCATCCGAAGTCCGCAATACGACCTGCACATCATCGCGGCCCACGCCTTTCACCGAGAGCACGCGGGTATAGCGCGGCGACTCTTCCTTGATCCAGTCGTTGCCGTGAAATGCAACGCCTTCGACAGCGAGATTGCCGCTCATCCAGCCGCGGACTCCGTACTGACCGAACGGCACAGGCTGCCCGGCATCATCCCGTCCGTCCCATTTGGTGATGAGACCATTTTCACCCTGCTTGAATTCCTCGATCGCGGATTCGCGGTGCAGCGTGCGGACGAGTTTTCCCGCACCATTGAAAATGCCAAGTGTGATTGTGCCCGCGCCTTCCATCGGCGGCGGGAGAAACATGATCGGCGCACTTTCCTGGGCAAACGCCGGGAAGACGAATGCAAGCAGCACAGCGAGGATCGGGAATCGGCGGTCAGGCATAAATGCGCCAATCGAGGCACGGGAATACATTGGCCCGCTGTTCGCGATTTTCCAAGAACTCACTCACAATGCGCCCTGCGCGAAGCTGCGCATACAGCCGGTTGAAACAATCGAGGTGTTCGCGCGTGCGCTTTGTCGCGTATTCGCGCGCGGTCCCGGCGCGGATGAGGAATGCCCAGTCGCTCGATTGCGCGAGGAAAAGCTCGCGGGCAAGCGCACTCAGGGCGCGCTCCTCGGTTTCCTCGGGCAGCGCGCCGTTGGAAAAATGGCGCGCACAGGCAACCATCCGCTGCTCGGCAGCGTGCAGCTCGGGATAGATCCATGCATTCGACGGATCAAGCCAGACGCCATTGAACCCCGCATCGCCCCACGAGGAAGGTGCGGGCTCCACGACCTGATGCGTTTCATTCTCCGCAAGATAATCGCCGGGCGTGACGAGCCGGATCTCCGACGGCATCGCCGCGGCTCCGCGCAATACCGCCGCGAGCCACTCCGGCCCTTCAAACCACCAATGGCCGAAAAGCTCCGCATCGAACGGGCTCACGACAATCGGCGGCACCGGCATGAGCGCAGCCACATTGCGAAGCTGCCGGATGCGCGCATCGAGAAAATGGCGCGCATGTTCATTCACACGGCCCAGTGCCATCGTGCGATCATAGCACTCCTTCGGTTCACCTCCTGTAATGCGGTGCATTTTCAGC
>JAYVRQ010000235.1:0-24661 GCA_043776145.1 Chthoniobacteraceae bacterium | reverse complement strand
GTCGGCTCCGTGGTGATCTCGAATTGCGCGGGCGTGCTGGTCCCGTCGGTCCTGCACGCGCTGAAGCTCGATCCGAAAATCGCCGCCGGCCCGCTCACGCTCGCCGTCGCCGACGTGCTCACGCTGCTGCTCTATTTTTCGCTCGCGACCTGGCTCTTGTAGCCCGCCACGATTCGCGATTCACTTCGCGCCCGTGCATTCCACTCTCATCGCCCCATCTATTCTCGCCTGCGACTTCGGGCGTCTTCACGAGGAAGTCCGCCGCTCCGAAATCGCAGGTGCGGACTGGCATCATCTCGATGTCATGGACGGACATTTCGTGGACAACATTTCCTTCGGTCCCGCCTTTGTGGATGCCGTCGCGAAAGTCGCCACCAAACCGCTCGACGTGCATCTGATGATCGACCGTCCCGATCATTACCTCCCGCGTTTCCTCGGCAGCGCCGCGAACATCACCGTCCACGTCGAATCGAAGCATCACGTCGCAAAAACGCTCGCCGCGATCCGCGCCGCCGGTCGCACCTGCGGCATCACCTTGAAACCCGGCACGCCTTTTTCCGTCGTCGAGCCCTTCCTCGATCAAGTCGATCTTTTCCTCGTGATGACCGTCGAGCCCGGTTTCGGCGGGCAGTCCTTCATGGAATCCATGATGGAAAAAGTGCGCGCCGCCGCGGAACTGAGAGCCGCGCGAGGGTTGCGATTTCGCATCGAAGTCGATGGCGGCATCAACGTGAAAACCGCCGGCATTTCGCGGGAAGCCGGAGCCGACACACTGGTCGCCGGAACCTCCGCATTTCACGCGCCGGACATGGCGGCGTCCATCCAGGCAATGCGCGGGTGATATAGCATCCATCTCAAAGAATCCGAATGGCGTTGGAACCATCGCCGCGATCATCATTACCTGCTCCGCAAAACCTCCGCTCAGAACCCGTCTAAAGTTGCCAGACCCAAAAGAAATCCGTCAAAGATCGGCGGGGGTCTGGAGCAGGGCGGCGATGCGCTGGAGCAGGCGGCCTGCGCCGCCGCCGTCGAGGACGCGGTGGTCGAAGCTGAGCGTGAGGTAGGCTTCGGTCGCGGGGAGAAATTGGCGCGTCGCTTTATCCCAGCTCGGGACGACGCGGCCTGCGCCGAGGCCGAGGACCATGGTTTGTTCGGGGAGCGGAATTGGGGTGGCCCATTCGAGGCCGAAGGTGCCGAAATTCGTGACGGTCGCGATGGAGCCGCCTTGTGCGTTCAGCGGGAGGCGGCGCTGGCGGGCGAGTTCGACGAGTTCGTTGTAGCGCACGACCATTTCGGAAAGCGTGGTGCGGTCGGCTTCGCGCAGGACGGGGACGAGGACGCCGTCCGCGGCTTCCACCGCGAAGCCGACGTCGATGGCTTTGGGATGCACGATTTTGTCGCCGATGAGGCGTCCGGCGGGCGCGCTGTTTTCGGCGAGCGCGAGGGCGAGCGCGCGCAGGGCGTAGAGCGCGGGGCCGGGTTTGGGGTCGCTGGCTTTGCGGTGTTCGAGCAGTCGGTCGAGGACGACGGAGCGGCCGACGGTAGCGAGCGGGCGCGTCCACGAGCGGCGCATGGCGTCGGCGACGGCGACGCGCATCGAGGAGGCGGGGCTGAGCTGGTGTTCGTCGAGGCGGGCGACGAATTTTTCAAAGTCGTCGATGGTCACGCGGCCCGCCGCGCCGCTGCCGGGGATGCCGGCGAGGTCGGCGGCGTGCATCCCGAGTTCGGTCATGCGCGCCTTCATGCGCGGGGAAAGGTAGCTCGCGCCGGCGGCGGAGGCGGGGACGGGCAGGCCGCGGACGGTGGGCTGGACGCTGGAGCGCCACGCTTCCTGACCGGGCGGGCGTTCGCTGCCAGCGGCGGGTGCGGGCGCGGGCGCGTCGATGCCGATGCGCGCGGCGTCTTCGGCGCTGACTTCGAGGAAACCGAGGGTCGCGCCGACGGGGTAGCTTTGGCCCGCTTCCACGAGCCACTCGGCGATGCGTCCGCCGCACGGCGGGGTGACACCCATCGTGGCTTTGTTGGTCTCGACTTCAAGCACGTCCTGGTCGCTCTCGATGGGGTCGCCGACTTGGAAGAGGATGCTCACGATGGTGGCTTCGGCAATGGATTCGCCGAGTTGCGGCATGATGACGGGGATGCGCGGCATGGTGGGAAGTGGTGGCGGTCAACGGGGGCGGGAAAACATCGAACATCGAACATCGAAGTGTCCCACGCGCAGCATCACTTCGATGTTCGATGTTCGATGTTCGATGTTCAAAGTATGGTCTCGGTGAAGCGATGCTGGCTCGGGGCGTGGAAGGTGCCGGCGCGGTAGTTGCGCCAGGTCGCGAGGGCGAGGAGCGGCCAGTTGTTCCGATACATGTCGTAGCGGAGATAGAAGACGCTGGGGAAGCCGGTGCCGGTGGTTTGCGGCTCGGGCCAGGAGCCGTCGGCGGACTGGCGCTCGATGAGGAAGTCGAGGCCGCGGCGGATGGCGCGGCGCTCCAACTCGGCGGGGTGCGCGGGGTTGCACGCGGCGATGAGGCCCATGAGCGCCCATGCGGTTTGCGATGGGGTGCTCGGGCCTTTGCCTTTAGTGTGCGGGTCGTCGTAGCTGCCGCACGTTTCGCCCCAGCCGCCGTCTTCGTTTTGGCAACTCTCCAGCCAGTCCCGCGCGCGGACGATCCACGGCTGGCGCATGTCTTCGCCGATGCTGCGCAGGCCGCGCAAGACCTGCCAGGTGCCGTAGATGTAATTCACTCCCCATCGTCCGTACCACGAGCCGTCGTCTTCCTGAGTGTCGCGGATCAGCCAGAGCGCGTCTTTTACAAAAGCAGCATCGCGCGGGCAGCCGAGGTAGCCGAGCAACTCGAGCACGCGGCCCGTGAGATCGCTGCATGTCGGGTCGAGAATCGCGTTGTGATCGGCGAAGGGCACGTCTTCGAGCCAGCGTTGCGTGACATCGCGATCGAACGCCGCCCAGCCACCGTCCTTGCACTGGAAGGCGATCAGCCAGCGCATCGCGCGGCGGAAGGGCGACTCGCCGTTGGTCGCGTTCATTTGCGAAAAGCGGAGCGCCAGCAGCACCATCATCGTGTCGTCGGTGTCGGGGTAATAGACGTTGTTGTATTCAAACGCCCAGCCGCTCGGCTCAATGCCGCGGATTTTCACGCACCAGTCGCCGGGGACGCGCACTTCCTTGGAAAGGAGCCAGTCGGTCGCGCGGCGGATGCGCGGGTCGGTCGCGGGCACGCCGCTTTCGAGGAGCGCGATGAGATTGATCGCGGAATCCCACACGGGCGACAGGCACGGCTGGATGCGGAAGTCCTGCGGATCATCGACAAAGAGGCCGGCGAAGTCGCGCTTCGCCTTCGCGAGCAGCGGGTGGTCGTTCGCGTAACCGAGCGTTTTCAGCGCGATGATGCTGTTGAGCATCGCGGGGAAAATCGCGGCGAGTCCGTCGCTCCCGTCGCCCATGCGTTCGCACATCCAGCGTTCGGCTTTTGCGAGCGCGAGGCCGCGCCAGGGTTTCCACGGGAGCCGGTGCAGCCATTTCAAAAGCGCGTCGCAGATGAAGAAAAAATTCGGCCAGCTCACGCGCGGTTTGCGCCACGAGAGGCCGAGCGGGCTTTGCTCCAAACCCACCGGATACAACTCGTGCAATTGAAATTCCGCCGGAAGTTGCCGTGTCGGTTTGTGATGATTCAGGATCGCGAGCGGGATGAGCATCGCGCGACTCCACGAGGACATTTCGTAAAGATTGAACGGCGACCATTTCGGGAAGAACACCATCTCGACAGGAACGGTCGGCAGATACTTCCACGGGAACTGGCCGAGCAGCGCGAGATACAGTTTCGCGTAAGTATTCATGCGCGGGATGCCGCCGAGGCGCAGGATGCACGCGCGCGCTTCGTGCATCCAAGGTTGCGAGGGGAGATGCCCCGCGAGCTTCAGCGCGAAATACGCTTTGACGCACGCGTTCACATCCGAGGGGCCGTCCTCGTAAATGTTCCAGCCGCCGTCTTCGAGCTGCCGCCGCCGGATGTGCGCGACGCATTTTTCCTGAAGCACCGCGTCCACCTCGTCGGCCCAGTGCATGTAGAGCACGTAGTCCGAGCAGAGTGTGCTATCGACGAAAAGCTCGCCGCACCAGTGCCCGTCGTCGTGCTGGAGCCGCAGGAGATTCGCCTGCGCACGCCGGATGGCCGCGCCGAGACGATCGCCGGTGTGCTCGCGTTCGAGCGGTTGGGTGGTGGGCATGGGCGGGAGTTTGCGGGAAAAGCGGCGCGCGTGGCAAGGCAAAGGCAGAAGGCTCGTCCTCGAAAGCGTCACTCATGGCAAACTTCGTTGGTGGAAAAAAACGATTTGACACCGTGGGGGAGGGTAATGCGAAGAAGCATCCGATTTCGAGACCGAGTGGTTTCCCCATGCAACTCGCCATCCCCAGTGGAAAAGCCCCGTCTGGTCGCGCCGAAGAGCGCGCCGTCCGGCGTCTCGTGCTCCGCTGCTGGTATTCGCTCGGCGACATCGTCCTGCTCACCGCCGCCGTCCGCGATTTGCACCGCGCGTATCCGCGCCAGTTTCGCACCGATGTCCGCACGCCTTTCGACGCCCTGTGGCTCCACAATCCCTGGATCACCCCGGTGCGCGACGATGAAGGCGAGACCGTCGAGTGCGACTACGCATTGCTCGATGAAAGCAACCGCGCGCCTTACCACGCCATCCACGGCTTCATCGAGCAGTTGAACCGCCGGCTCGATCTCCGCATCCGGCCCGCGGAATTTCGCGGCGACATCCATCTGCATCCGCTCGAACGCGCCTGGACGCCGCAGATCGTCGAGCATCTCGGCGTCGATGTCCCGTACTGGATCGTCGCCGCCGGGGGCAAAACCGATTGCACCATCAAATGGTGGTCGCCCGACCGCTGGCAGGCCGTGGTCGATCACTTCCGCGGACGCCTCCTCTTCGTGCAGGTCGGCGCAAACGCGGACCGCCATCCGCCGCTCCGGGGCGTGCTCGATCTGCGCGGCCGGACGGATGTGCGGCAGCTCGTCCGGCTCGTGCATCACAGCACCGGCGTCCTCTGCCCCGTCACCAGCCTCATGCACCTCGCCGCCGCCGTCCCGCCGCGCGCGGATCGTCCGCCGAACCGCGCCTGCGTCGTCGTCGCCGGCGGGCGCGAGCCCGTGCAATGGCTGGCCTATCCCCATCACCAAGTCCTCCACACCCTCGGCGCGCTCCGCTGCTGCGATCAGGGCGGCTGCTGGAAAGCCCGCACCGTCCCGCTCGGCGATGGCGATGCCGCTCGCGACAAAAATCTCTGCGTCGATCCCGTCTGCAGCACGCGAAGCCCCAAGTCTCCCCTTCTCCCCGCCTGCATGGCGATGGTGACGCCCGCCGATGTCATCCGCGCCGTCGAGCGATTCCACGAGCGCGGAGCCAATGTCTATTTGAAAAACCGGGAGTGGAGGCATTGCGAAGCGCATCTCTCCCAAACCACGAAGGAACCCACCCATGAAAAACCGCAAAAAAACACGGCAAGCCGCATAACACCCAACCAAAACCCACCGCGAAACCGCCGGCGGGGTTTGGAGAACCCGGAAGCCTCCCAAGCGAGCAGTGGCTCTCGGAGTCCACGGTCTTTGCCGCCGCAGCAGAAGCTGATGACTCACCATCGCCATCCGCATCGGACACGGGAGGGCCACCTGTTCACGATCTGTGCGAAAATAACACCTACGGCAAGATCGGGACTTTGACCGAAATACAGATCAAGAAAGAAAATGACATCCATGATGTCGACACCAATCCGGGCACTTGGGCCGGTGCTACTAACTATAGAATCCCTCCTTATCCAGGGCATGTGGATATTCTCTGTGATACGAAATCCTGGCGACCACGGGTAAAGGATGGTTTTTTTCAAATCCACTATTACGCTGGCTCGCCGCTTAAACCGCTGAGCCTTGCTCAGATCAATGCCACCACCGACTGCAAAATTCTTAAGCAGATGCTAGATGCCGTGGAGAAACTCGCGCCGACCGGAGGGATTGACGGGATTGGTCCGGATTGGTGTCCCGACACCTTTATCGAAAGTCACGAGCTGGTTCATGCTGAACTTTTGCGAACCTCCGCCCAGGCGCGGTTTGCCACCTTTGCGGCAGCCGTTGACGCGTTAAGTGCCCCTTGTAAAGATGAATGGTATCCTCTGATCCCGTTCACTGATGCGGCCAAAAAAGCCTTTCAGGACGGCGTCAAAAAGGACCGCGATGACAGCTACGCGCACAAGCCTGCGCAACCGTTCATCGACGCGAGTAAAGCCGCGTGTCAACCCTTTATTGACGCGATCAAAGCGAGAAGAACGGCCCTCGGATGTCCGTAATGCCTATTATACTATGCGGGTTCCAACTTTGATCATCATTGCGAGCATGGCGATAGGATTTGGCTGTCGGCACCGAACGAACGTCATCGCCCCTCCGGAGTCGGCGAAGGAGGTTTCTGCCGATGATGAGGTGTTTGATAGAGAGGACTCCTTCAGCCAGCGCAACCTCCGGTTCAGAGCATGGCCGATCACAGCGGGCGATGGTGGGCTTGTGGGGGTAGCCGCTGAGATTCAGAATCTATCCAAAGCTGAACCGCTGAGGCTGCGCAGCGTCACCGGCACTATTCCCATAGGGATATTACTTGTTGTTCTGCGTGGGCAGGAAGCTGAAACTCTCATTGCCAACCCTAACATTCCACTGGCTGGACACCAAGCCCCGCCCGATCCTCGCAAGTCTGGCGCAGGCGCGAAGTATCCTATGACCCAATGGATCCTCCCCGCCTCCGGCGTGAAACGATACTTCATCCCGATGCGCTTCTTCGCGAGTCAATTGCCGACAGTCGATCGCCTCAAGGGATGCACTCTGCATATTTCCCTGGGAGCCAATCCCGATTGGGTTCCCGACACAGCTTGGGAGCCGCCCTTTCAGTCGCTCATCTTTCCGGAACTGGTTCTTTCCAAATCGGCTTTGCAACTTGACTATGGCCAAGCATTGGCTGCATCACTGCAAAGGCTCGGTCTCGCCGTCAAGATCGACCCGACGGATTTTGCCATGCCAGCTATGCCTCAATGAAAACACACCATGCCTGAATTGCCTTGGCAAAGCCACTTCACAAAAAAACCATCCCTCACCCACATCGTGAAAACACTCATCCTTAAACTCCTCGCCTTCGGCACCCTCGTCGTTTCTTCTTGGTCTCAAGCTCCCGTCCCTCCGCCATCGCCGCCGAAAGCTCCCGCTCCCGCTGCGAAACTAACCCCCAAGGATGTCCGTGTTCTCCCCTTCTGCCGGGAGTTCGAGCATCAGAAATTCAAGGCGAACGACCGGGACTTGCCCGATGAGTTGCATGTGACGTTCACCGACCGCATTCATCTTTATGGCAAAAGGCGCGGGGACGTGGTGAAGGTGACGGGGCGCAGTGTCGGGCATGTGGGAAAGGTGGTGCTGCTGCCCGCGGGGGATCGCGCGGGGAAGCTCGTGGCGAAGGTGCCGGTGGTCGATGAAGTCACCTATTATTACGCAGTGCTGGAAATGGCGGATGACAGTCTCGAGACCAAGCTGCTGAGACTCGCGAAGGATAAGAGCTACGACTGGTCCATGAAAACGGAAAACGGGCAGAGCACGCTGCGCCTGCTGCTGGATGGAAAGGAATTTGCGGCGCTGAACGGACCTTCGGAGAAGGTAAAGGGTTATGGCTTTGCCGCGACGGTGCGCAGCAAGGGCAACGAGGCCGACCTGCTGCTTACCTTTAACTAGAGCCTGTCATGCACTTTGCCGGATGTTCACGCCTTGGGCCAACGGCCCAATCCATGCCAGCCCAGGGCAACGCCCTGGGAATTTCGGAAGCAAAGTGCCGAGCCCTGAAGGGGCGCTCTCCGCGCAGGGAAGTTGAGGCCGCCCTTTCAGGGCTGGGACCGTTTTTGCCCCATTCACCCAGGGCGCTGCCCTGGGCTGGCATGGGGCTGGGCCTTTGGCCCGGAATTGGAAGCCAAGGTCCATGACCCATTCCAGGAGACGGTGTGGAAAGTCGAAGGAGCCACGGAACGACACGGATGAAACACGGAAATTTCAACCTGCCCATCCGTGAAAATCCGTGTCCTTCCGCGGCTCCTTCGACTTTCCACACCGTCTCCCACCCCACCGCATCCTCGCGATGAAAACGGCGGCGGCACGTTCCACGGATTGCGGGTGTGCGAATGGCGCGTGCGGGCCGCGGAGGCCGGCCCCGCCGACCGTCGAACTGGCGCGCGTGCGCGAGCGCGATCCGGAGGTGGCGCGGCACCGCGCGCTGCTGGAGGCGATGATGCGGATCGAGTTTCCGTATCCCGCGCAGCGGTTCGCCGGGCGGGGCATCGTGATCTGCGGGGGCGGCGCGAAGTATTTCCCCTGCGTGTATGTGCTCGCGCGGCTGCTGCGGCATCTCGGGTGCGCGCTGCCCGTCGAGGTGTGGCATCTCGGCGAGCGCGAGATGTCGCAGGCGATGCGGGCGCTGCTGGCGGCGCACGACGTGGAGTGCGTGGATGCGGTGGCGCTGCGCCGGGTGCATCCCGCGCGGCGGCTGGCGGGGTGGGAGTTGAAAGCCTACGCGCTGCTGCACACCCGGTTCGCCGAGGTGCTGCTGCTCGATGCGGATAATTGCCCGGTGCGCGATCCGGCGTTTCTTTTCGACCTGCCGGAATATCGCCGCCGGGGCGCGGTGTTCTGGCCGGATTTCTGGCGCTTCGGGCGGGCGGATTCCGTGTGGGCGGCGGCGGGGCTCGCACCGCGCGAGGCGCAGCAGTTCGAGAGCGGGCAAATCCTGCTCGACAAGGCGCGCTGCTGGCGCGTGCTCCAGCTCGCCATGCACCTGAACGAACACAGCGAATGGTGGTACCGCATCGTCCACGGCGACAAGGACACCTTCCAAATCGCGTGGCGAAAGCTGGCGCAAAAATTCGCGATGCCGCCTCATCCCGTGCGTCCGCTGGAGGGCACGATGCTCCAGCACGATTTCGCGGGCCGGCTGCTTTTCCAGCACCGGAATTTTGCGAAATGGAAACTCGACGGCAACCGGCGCATCCCCGGCTTCCGGCTGGAGGAGGAATGCCTCGGCTTCCTCGCCGAACTGCGCGGGCGCTGGAACGAACTGCCGCCGGACGTGCGCCGCTACGCGCCCGAGGGAAAATCCGCGCGCGAGCGGGCGGCGGCGGCGCGGCTCGCGGGCGCGCGCTGGGAGTATGTGCGCGTGGGCCACGACCGGCGCGCGATGACCTTCCTGCCGGACGGCCGCATCGGCGAAGGCGCGGCGGGATGCGAGGTGTATTGGGACGTGCGCGCGGAGAGCGGCGGCGCGGCGCGTCCGGGCCGGCTGCGGCTCGAGGTGTTCGCGGCGGAGTGGCGCACTTTTACGGTATGGAAAGACGGACGCGGCGGCTGGGGCGGACGCTGGGAGCGATACGAGGGGATGCCGGTGAAATTGCTCCCCGCGGGCGTGCGCGTGCGCGGAGCGGGGGCCGTGCGGGTTGGGAAAGGATGGGCCGCATGAGGAAACCGGGTCTGTTGAATGTGAGGCCGGCGAATGGCGAAGGCGGATTCCGGGGTAGGGCGGGTGTCCACACCCGCCGTTGCGGGTATTCTACCCGCAACACCTGGGCGTGGTTTGATGCTCTTTTTGCGATGGCGCGTCCGTCCTTTTCCGATGTGCCGGGTAGGATGCCCGGCACGGCGGGTGGAACACCCGCCCTACCCCGGAACGCTTCGCCCGGATTCCGTTCCCAACTTAAATCACGCCGCATAAAAGCTGCGCAAAACATGGATGGGGAGCGGCTTTTCCATCTCGGGAAAAGCGCGGGGAAAAGGCTGGCGGGTGCTGGCGATATTCCGAACACGGAGCGGCCTCTGCGGAGGGGTCTTTGGAAGATGGGAAAAACCTTGCCAACTCACCCGAGCGAGACTCCCGGCATCGCGAAAGCGCGCCCGCCCGTGCCGCCCCGCTTTCGCGATACTCGGAAAGTGGGACGGTGGATTTCGCGCGGAGGTCGGAAGATGGGGAACTCCCTGCGGCAAAGGCCGGGGCGCTTTCCGAGGATCGGGAAAGCGGACCCAAACGTGCCGGATGCTTTTCCGAGTACTCGGAAAACGGCACAAAATGTCCCAGTTGCCTCCGGCGCGGGCGGGAGGCCAAGGAGCGGCGGTTTCCGAACCGCCGACCCCACGCCCCGCGCAGCGGCACCTCTCTTCCCCGTGCGCGCGCGGAAAAAGTGCCGCTGCGCGGGCGTGGAGGTCGGCGACAGGAATGTCGCCGCTCCTTGGGCGCGCTTCCAGCTTTACCTAACTCAACCCACAAACCTAAACCGAAAGCACACATCCTTATGGCCGACACCGAAATGATCCATGCCATCCTCCAGGGCGAACTGGTGGAGCTCGTCAATGCCACCCGCAGCCCTTACGATTTGCATCGTCTCAATGACCCCTTCCTCACGGACTTTACCACCGCGCTGAACGAGGCGAAGCAGGAAAACAGCGCCGCCATTTTCGCCAGCGCGAATCAGGCGGGCGCGCAAATCCAGGTCGAGCAGGCGCGCACCCGGCTCACCGATTTGCTGCGCAATGGCTACTATCACATCCTGAGTCTGCCGGATGAGGATATCTCCGCCGCCGACCGGCGCAATGCGCAGGAAAGCTATGGCTGGGAGGGCGGGCAGCTTGGCGATCTGCTGCTGGTCGAGCGCATCGAGGCGCTCTCCCGGCTGGCGGTGAACGCGACGGCGCAGGTGGTGGCCGCGGCCCGCTATCCGGCTTCGGTGCTGGGGCGGATCAATAACTGGCTCGGCATCCTCAGTGGCAACAAAGCCATCGCCAACGGTGGGACGCGAGCCTCGGTGGTCGCGCGCAAAGATCTAAAGCGCGAGACCCTGCTCACCAAGCTCGCGCGGGTGCGCTATCTGTATTGCTTTGCCAGCGACGACGGGGAAAGCAACCCGGAGTTGGATCGCATCGGCTTTCAACGCAAACGCAAACCCGGCGAAGCCCAGCCGCAGCCGCTCCCCGCCGCGCCCGGCACGGCGACGTGGGATGCCGCCGCGCGCGCCCTGACCGTGCCCGATCTGCCCGCGCACGCGACCTTCCTCGTAGCCTGGCGGCAGGCCGTCGGCGGCACCGCGGAGGAGGCCGGCGTGAGTAACACCGCGACCGTGCCCGCCTCGCAGTTCTCGCCCTTCCAGCCCGGCGGGGTCTATGATTTGTGGGTGACAGGCCGGAACTCGCGCGGCGATGGCGCCGCGAGTAACAAGGTGCGGTGGACGGCGAGTTAGGGTTATTGAGGAAAGTCGTTGGGTAATATATCACTCAGACGGAATAATCGCGCCGGAGGCGCAGCAGAGATTAGCCGGTGGTGAAGCGAGTCCGCGAGCGGGAACCACCGGACTTTATTAAAAACGGAATCCGCCCCGGAGGGGCGATGGAACCACGCGCGCGACCGGAATTCCATCGCCCCTCCGGGGCGGATTCGCTGGCTTCGGGAATCCGGTGGTTCTCGCTCGCGGACTCGCTTCACCACCGGCTAATTTCTGGTGCGCCTCCGGCGCGAACAATTGAACCATTGCATTCTATCCAACGCTTTTCTCAGTCACTTTCCCCAGCTAAATGCCAGCATCTAACTTACCCATCCGGATTGGCATCCCCGTCCTGAATCGCGGGGATTTGCTGGCGCGGTTGCTCGCGAGCATTGATGTGCCCGCCGAGGTGCTGGTGATCGTGAATCGCATCGGGCCGGTCGATCCCAGTGTCGAGGCCGCGCTGGGTGCCTTGCTGGAAAGGCCGCCGGGAGCGTTGCGTGTGGAGGTTCACCGGATCGACGGGAACCTTGGCGTATCGGGAAGCTGGAATCGGATCATCGAACATTTCGGCGGAGACTGCTGGATCGCCAATAGCGACATCGCTTTCACGCCCGGAGTGCTCGCGGAGGCGATGGCGCAGATCGCCACACGCCGGGAAATCGTGATGCAGCACTTGTGGGCTGGCGCGTGCTTTTATGTGACGGCGGACTTTCCCAAGATGCTGGGCTGGTTCGACGAAAACTTTTACCCCGCCTACCATGAGGATCAGGAAATCGCGCTGCGCAGCGCGCGGCTCGGGGTGCGGCGCTGCAATTTCACGGGAATCAAACCGGAGCGCGTGCTGCATGGCGGCAGCCAGACGCTGCACAGTGCCTCCGGGGCGCAGCGGAGCTTCATTCAAGAAGCGCAGCATCTCGGCGGGCAGTATCTCGCCCGGCGCTGAGGCGCGCTGCCGGTCTCGGGCGACTCCCCGCCGGAAAAGGATGCCCCCTTTGACAACGCGGCTCTGCACCCGGCGGACTGGACGCTGGACTTCGCGTTGCGCGAAAGGATCGCGCGCAAGTGCGAAGAACTCACCGGCCTGCCCTGCCCGCTCACTTATCACCGCGCACACGGAGGGCTAAACCGGCGACAGCCATGAAGCTCCCTCGGCTGAACATCGTCACACCTGTCTCGCGCCCTGGAAATCTAACTGCCATCCTGGAGAACCTCGGAGCGTTGGAAGGGATGGAGATTCATTGGTTCACCATCTTCGACCCACACTATGCGGAGGCGGTCGGGAGATGGAGGGAAGACGTGCAGCGCATCCAGGCAGGCTGGAGCGAGACGCCTGGAAAACAAAGATTCCCGGTGCAAGCCGCGGTCGCAGGTGAGCACAAGTACGGCGGTGGCTTGCAGCGCAGCTATGCGATCAGCATGATTGAGGAGGGCTGGTGCTACTTTTTGGATGATGACAACTGGATGCACCCGAACTTTCCGGCGGCATTTCGCCGTGGCTTGCAGGAAAGTCCGGGTGCCCGGGTGATCGTCTTCCACCAGGCATTCAAGGACGGCGGGATGCGTCTGGAAGCCGCGCCTGAAAAAATGAAACCCTGCCACTTCGACACCGGCCAGTTCGTGATGGAGAGGGTCTTCATGGGAAAGGCGGAATACGCCCCCACGGACAACCCCTGGTCCACCATCTGGCCGAACACCGGCATGAATGATTGGAATTTCATCAAGAAATTTTGGGACTGCGCGCCGGAAAAGTTTCATTTCGTCCCGGAAATCGCGACTTTCTACAATGCCCTGCGTTAAACGCGTCGGCGCGTCACCGCATCGGCGAATAATCGGTGGCCTTCCGCTTTTTCCCTTCCGCCTTTCCCTTGCGCCCGCTGCCGGATTATGGGAATGACGCACCCGCTCCGTAACACCCATGTGGGACATCGCCTACCAACGCAAACCTTTCTACCGCCGCGCCTGGTTCTTCGTGCCGTTGATGCTGCTGCTCGCGGTGGTCATCGCCGGCGGGCTGGTCGTGCTTTACGAAAAGACGAAGTGGGAGAAACGCGCGGCGACGCTCGACTACTCGAAGCTCAAGGACATGGAAAGCGCGTCCATCATTTACGACCGCAACGGCGCGGTGATGGGGCGCATCTTCATCCAGAATCGCGATCAGGTGCCGTTCAAGGATCTCCCGGCGACGCTCCTCACCGCCGTCGTCGCCGCCGAGGATGCGCGCTTTTACCAGCACACGGGCGTGGATGCGCGGGGCATCGTGCGCGCGCTCGTGGTGAATTTTCGCAGCAAGCGCAAGCGGCAGGGCGCGAGCACGCTCACGCAGCAGCTCGCGCGCAATACTTTCACCGAGGAACTGCCCGCCGCGGATCGCGGCATCGACCGCAAGCTGTATGAGATGGCGGTCGCGTGGGAGATCGAGAAGCGGTGCGGCAAGGAGCAAATCCTCGAACTGTATTTGAATCGCGTGTTCTTCGGCTCGGGCTTTTATGGCGCGGAGGCGGCGGCGCGCGGGTATTTTGGCAAGCGCGCGCGCGATCTGAATCTGAGCGAAGCCGCGACGCTCGCGGGCTTGCTGCGGAGCCCGTCGAATCTTTCGCCGTGGAAAAATCGCGACAAGTGTGTCGAGCAGCGCAACCGCGTGCTGCAACGTGCATGGGAAACCGGGATGATCGACGAGAAGACTTACGCGAAGACGGTGCAGGAGGATTTGATCGTGAAAAATCGGCGTCCGATTCATCAGGAAAGTTACGCCGCCGATCTCGTCGCGCAGCAGGTCGAGAAGCTCGTCGGGCACGATTCGGCGGTGTCGGATGGGTACCGCATCTACACGACGATCGACATGGATTTGCAGAAAAAATCCGAGGCCGCGATGCTCGAACGGCTCGCGGCGGTCGAGCAGCACGAAGGCTTCGAGCACCCGACTTACGCGGACTACGATCACCTTTTCAAAAGCCGCGCGTCGAAGCCCGTGGTGGCCGGTGTCGAGCCCGAGCCGCTGCCGCTGCCGGAGTATTTGCAGGGCGCGGCCATCGTGCTCGACAACGCGAGCGGCGGCATCCTCGCGCTGGTCGGCGGGCGCGATTTTCAGCACAGCGAATACGACCGCGCCTTCGCCTCGCGACGGCCCACCGGCACCGCGTTCACGCCGTTCGTGTTCGCGGCGGGATTCGAGCGCGGGCTTTTTCCCGGCACCATCGTGCAGGACGCCGTGATGGATAACCGGCAGGTGATGATCGGTGGTCTCACCGGCATCCTCGGCGAGTGGGGCCCCGAGCGTTTGGACAATAAATACGAAGGCCCAATCTCCGCGCGCGACGCGCTGGTAAAGGGAAAGAACGCCGCGACCGTCCGCTTCGGCTCGGCCGCGGGCATCGAAAAAGTCACCGACTTCGCGAAGCGCGCCGGCATCGAAAGCACGCTGCGTCCCTTCCCCGCGACCTACCTCGGCAGCAGCGAATGCACACTCATGGAAATGACGCTCGCCACGACCGTTTTTCCCAACGCGGGACAGCGCCCGAAGCTGCCGTTCGTCATCACGCGCATCGAGGAAAAGAACGGGCATCTGGCCTTCGCCGCGCCCGTGGAAATCGTGCGCGCCTGCACGCCCGCCGTCGCCTATCAGGTGCATAGCTGTCTCGCTGAAGTACTCGAGCGCGGCACCGGCGAGAGCGCGTTCACGGAGCTGGGTTTGAAGAAATTCCCGCTCGGTGGGAAAACGGGGACGGCCTACAACTTCACCGACGACTGGTTCCTCGGATATTCGAGCGAAGTCTCCTGTGGCATCTGGGTCGGCTTCGACAAACCGCAGCCGATTTACCGCGGCGCATTCTCAAAGGATGTCGCGCTTCCCATCTGGGCGAAAATCATGGCCGCGACTTTCAGCACGTATCACCCCAAGGAAATCAGACAGCCGCCGGGCATCGTGAAAGTCGAGATCTGCGCCGCCAGCGGACAGCTCGCCACGCCCAAGTGCGTCGAGACTTCCCCAGGCACGGAAACCGGCGAGACACTCACGCGCCGCAACACCTACTTCGAGATCGCCGACGAAAAATCCGCGCCCAAAGATCCCTGCGCGGTCCACAACGGCGGGGCGCAGCAGAGCCTCCTGAAAATCATCACCGAAGCCCCGCCCACGCTGGGCGATCACGAAGTCCGCCGCGCCGTCGCCGCCGTAAGCACCGCCGAAAAAAAACCCGTGCTGATGAAAAGCCCGACCGTGCTCGGCGACGATCCCTACAACTCGTTGCAGGCGCTCAACAACGTCATCGCCGCGCGCAACCTCAACGGCCAGGTCGCGCCGCTGGCCAGTTCCAGCAGCATCCCCGCGCCCGCCACCCCGAGCGGCCCCGCCGAACCCGAAGTGCGCCGGGCCACCGCCGTGCAGGCGGCGGAGCAAATGCAGATTCAGGAAAGCGCCATCAAGCTCGACCCGCCGGAGCCGATTAAGTTTTAGTCCGCACTTCTAAAAGTCCCAGTGCGAGGATGGAAGCATTGGCCCGCATCGTTGGGAACTCGTGCGCGCCCGCTCTCGCTGACAAGCCGAGCGTTGCTTACCGCAGCATCGAAGTCAGTCAAAGACACCTCCGCGTCCAACGACCGCTGGCTCCCAAAGACAACCGCATTCCAGCGACCGACTGCCCGCCGGCGCAATTTTTCTGGAAATTATGTGGACAGGGATCGCTGAATTGAGTGTAATCGCCCGATTCGGCGTAATCGCCATTAGTCGGTCATTCACTTCTAGGGAACGGTAAAGTCGCGCCAAAGGGCGCATGGCAAGGGACCAGATCTTTCGCAACCAACATCAAATCCGTATGAAAAAACGTATGAAAAATATGTCACTTCGCCTGGCAACTGTCCTGGCAGTCGCAACACCGCTTCATCTTTCCGCCGCCACTGTCTATTGGGACAGCAACGGCGCGACTGCGGGAGCTGGCACGACGCCGACAGGAACTTGGGGAACAAGCACTTTTTGGAGCCCTAGCTCAACTGGAGTATCGGCTACAGCGGCATGGCTTTCCGGAGACACATCTGTATTTTCTGCCGGCACCGACGCGACGGGGACTTTCTCGGTGACGTTAAGTGCCACTCAGACCGCAGCAGGACTCTTTGTCGAGGAAGGGATAGTCAGCTTCACTGGCAGCGGCGCAGTTTCGCTGGGCACTGGTTCAGTCACGATCAGTCCCGGAGCGACTCTGAGTATCGATAATTCGGCACGAATATCCACGACGGCGGGCGCATCGAAATTATTTCTCGACACCTCGACTATTCAAAACACTGTTGGCACCACTGCCGGAACATTTTTCGATACAGACACAGAAATCGTTTTGGGAGCGGGCGGAGGCACATTGTCTTACACGGGGGTGAACCTCTTGAACATCGTTCAAACTGCAAGCCATATCACAGGCACAGGTTCCTTGACGAAAACCGGCGCGGGTGTGCTGGCGATTGCCAGCACCGCTGGTTTCAATACCTACTCTGGAGGAACCATCGTTAATGACGGAGAGCTACGGATCAGGACGGTGGTCAATACGCTTCCCACCACTACGGCGCTGACCGTCAATAGTCCGGGTATTTTTAACTTGAACGGGGTGAGCCAGCAGATCGGTTCGCTGACGGGTGCGGGCTTGGTGGGACTGGGCAATGGAACGCTGACCGTGGGCGATGCCACCAACACCATCTATACCGGATCGATTCGCGACACGGCGAATGCGGGTGCGAGCGGCTCGACCTCCGTGGGTGGCAGCGTGACCAAGGTCGGGGCCGGGACTTTGACTTTCACGGGAGTCAATACCTACACGGGCACCACGACTCTCAGTGCAGGAGTTATTACCGTTAATTCAGGAGCCTCGTTGTCCGGGGCGACCGCCAGCTTAACGGTCAATGGCGGGACGTTGAACCTGAATAACACAGTTCAAACAATCAAGAACCTGACAGGCACTGGCGGCACCATCAATTTAGGCAGCGGCCATACATTGACTACAACAGCAGTCGCAAGTGGAACCTATTCAGGGACAATCGCGGGTGCGGGAGGTTTAACCAAGACGGACAGCTTCAACCAGACACTTAGCGGAACAAATAGCTATGACGGTGTCACAGCGATCACCGGGACAGGCACGATCACGGTTCTTTCGGCCACCGGGTTGGGAAGCACGGTTGGCAAAACGACAGTGGCCAGTGGTGCCGGTCTTAACTTTAATGGTGGCACCGCTTTGACGATTAACGAACCGATTGACATCGCCGGAATTGGTAACGGTGTCGCCACGGGTGGAGCGATCAATGTCGGGACTGCCGGGACTGCGATCACATTTGGCGGCACAATAACCCTAACCGCTGATGCTTCGGTTGGATCGTCGAGCGCGGCAGGGACATCGGCGACATTTAGCAACGCGACTGCCTTCACGGGTTCCGGTACTACCCTGACGTTGAACGGGGCTTCTGGGACAGGCACGAAATCAATTTCCGGGATCATTGCCTTGGGATCGGGAGGCTTGACCAAGCTCCAGAGTGGGACTTGGACGCTCTCCGGTGCCAATACCTACACCGGCGCGACCACAATTGGCGCTGGCACGCTGAGCGTCTCGAATGTCGTGGTCAGCGGAGGTGCGAGCAATCTCGGTAATGCGACGAGTGCCGTCGTGCTCGGGGGCGGGACTGCCGCCGGCACGCTTTCCTATACGGGCAATAACGCAACTTACACCCGTGGCTTTGACATTCAGGGCATCGGCGGGCGGGTCGATACAACCACTGCCGGGCAAACCCTCACCATTGCCACGGGAAATGTCACCAGTGCCAATCTCCCTTTCACCGTCGGCGGTGCTGGGAATACGACCTTCAATTCCGCCATCTCGCTGGGAACGGGTTCATTCACCAAGGCCGACTCCGGCACGGCGATACTCGCCGGTGCCAATACTTATGCGGGTGCCACCACGATCAGCGCTGGGGTCCTGAGCGTGGCGACGATTGGCAACGGCGGCGTGGCCAGCGGCAACATGGGCTCGGCCAGCAACGCCGCGGCCAATCTCGTCTTTGACGGCGGCACGCTGCAATATACCGGAGCCACCGCTAGCACCGATCGCAATTTTACGATCAACGCGGGCAAAACCGCCACACTGGATGTTACCGCGAACGACCTGACACTGAACGGCGCTTCCACTGCGACCACGGGTGTATTGACGAAGACTGGTGCTGGGACGCTGACGCTGGCTGGAGCGAACACTTACACTGGAGCCACGACCGTTGCTGCAAGTGGCGGTACCCTGAAAGTGGCTAACGACGGAACGAGCACTTTTGGCAAGATCACCGGAAGCGCCGTCAACGCCATTCTCGTGAACACGGGCGGCACGCTGCTGCTGGCGGGAACTGGTTCTGCCGATCGTGTGGGAAACACCACCGGGATCACGCTCGCTGGCGGAACTATGGGTCTGAGCCGCACGGGTTCGGAAACAGTCAGTGAGGGTTCGGGAGGCGTGAATACAGGCGGCGTATTTAGCGGCACGAATGCCGTGGGCATGGGAACGCTAACCTTGGCGGCTAACTCGACGCTGGACTTTGGAACGGGTGGCGTGGGAACACTAACTTTCAGCAGCTTTGCGCCGGGCGCTTTTACCCTCAACGTCGTCAACTATACCAGCAATGCGAGTGGCTACGACATCAACCAAAGCGGGATTGATGGTACCGATGACCGGCTGATTTTCAATTTCGATGTCAGCGGAAGCGGTTTCTTGAATCAGATCACCTTCAGCGGAGTCGGCGCATCGCAGATTTCGCTCGACGGTGGCTATTTCGAGATCGTCCCCGTGCCGGAGCCATCCAGCATGGCAACGGTAATGGGCCTGCTCGGCCTCATCGGCTGGCGCGAGCGCCGGAAGATGCAGCAGAGCCGGGCGGCTGGGCGATGGGTCAAGGGTGTGGGGATTTGAAGAGCTTCCTTGCCCCGCGCCCGACGGGCGGCTATACGCTCTCGTGAAGCAATTCCCCAGCATTCAAAAAAAGTCGCCCTGCTGGGTCGCGGCTTCATGGGTCAAGCTCACGGCTGCGGCGCTAATCAGTGCGGCTCTTCCCGCCCAGGCGCAACAGACGCGCGTGCTGGGCATCGACATTTCTTACTATCAGGGAAGCATCACCGCTGGGAACTGGACCACGCTGCATCGGGCCACCGATCAACAGGTCGGCGGAGTGTTTGGCGATGGGCGGGATTTTGTGATGATCCGCGCCAGCCGCGGCGGGACGACCGGCTTTTACAATCAGGGCGATCCGACGAACGCCAACGGTTTGAACACGCTCTCGCAGCGTTACGATGATCCGTATTTCGTGCAAAACATCACGCGCGCCACGACGGAGGGATTGCTGGCCGGGCCATATCATTTTTCTCGACCGGACGTGATCGCGAGCACGCAGAATTCCGGTGGCATCGCGAACAGCGGCGCGGACGAGGCGGATCACATGATCCAGATGGCCGGCGCGTGGATGCGGCCCGGCTATCTGCTGCCGGTGCATGATTTCGAGGCGGGGGACGGCGTGCGGACGGATGACGCGATGGCCCAATTCTGCATTGATTTTTCCGACCGCATTTACGCGGTGATGGGGATTCGGCCCGTCATTTACACGAATGGAAATTACGCCGCGAATATCCTAGGCACGGCTTCCCTGGCGCTGCGCACGCAAGTGGTCGCGGGGTATTCGTTGTGGAGCGCGCGCTGGCCGAATCAGGCGAACCCGGGCGCGATCGACGTGCAAAACGGGCACCCGAAGGATACTTATACGCCGATCTACGGGCCGTGGGACGACGCGCCGAATCCCGTGCATCCGTGGAAATTCTGGCAATACGCGAGCACGGCGCGGCTCAATGGCTATGCGAGCGGCGGGGCGAACATCGACGTGGATGTGGCGCAGGGCGGCATGGAGTTTTTGAAGGATGGGCTCGTCCCGGCGCTGTGGGTGACGAACAGCGACGGCCCGTGGACGACGCTCACGAATTGGAACAGCGGCGTCGCGCCGGTCGCGCCCGTGCAGGGTCCGGGGCAAATGGCGCGCGTGGGTTCGCTGACGCTGCCGGCGACACGACTGCCGGGGAGCAGCGACACGGTGATCCTCGATCGTCCCGGCGCGAACATCACCGTCACACTCGCGTCGGGCGCGCACACGATTCGCAAATTGTATGTGCGCGAGACGCTGAACATCACCGGCGGCTCGCTGGCGCTGGGCTACGCGCCTTCGTGGGATTCCACGACGATCGCGGCGCAGTTTTCCGGCCCGGTCACGCTCAGCGGGAGCGGGAGCTTTGGCTGCCACACGTTGCAGGTGGATGCGGCGCAGACGTTCACGCTCGGAGGCGGCTCGCTGGCTTTCAATACGATCCTGCTCATGCCGCACAGCACGACGCCCGCGAAAATCGCCGTGACGGGAGACGTGATTTTCAGCGCGGCGTTCGGCACCACCGCGACCGTTGCCAACGGCACCGGCGCGGGCGCGTCCGGCTTCGTCGATCTCGGCGGTGCGAACCGCTCCTTGAACGTCACGAACGGGCTGGCCGTCGATGTCCCCATCGGGAACGGTGCGCTTACGAAGACCGGCCCCGGCACGCTGAGCCTCAGCGCGGCCTGCACTTACACCGGCGGAACGACGGTGCAAAGCGGCCTGCTCGATCTCTCCGGCAGCCTCGGCAGCGGCGTGAGCGTGACCGGCGGCACCCTCGCGCTCGGAGCGGACACCGGCATTCGCACCGTGAATGGAAGCCTCGCCCTGAACGCGGGCGGCACCCTGCGCCTCCGCCTGAACGGCCCCGCCGCCGGCACGCAATACGATCGCCTCAACCTCACCGCCGCCACACTTTCCGGCGCGCTCGACATCATCGCCGCGCCCGGCCTCGCCCCCGGCTCCACCTTCACCATCCTCGACCTCAGTCCTGGCACCGCCGTCGCCGGCACCTTCGCGGGGCTGCCGCAAAACGCCGAGTTTTACGAAGACGGCCAGTGGTGGCGCATCAGCTACACCGGCGGCACGGGCAACGATGTCGTGCTCACGCGCCTCACGCCGACGCCGTGGCAAACGTGGCAGCTCGCCCAATTCCCCGCTGCCGTGAACGACGCCGCCATCTCCGGCTACCTCGTCGATTTTGAAAAAGACGGCCTCGTGAACCTGCTCGAATACGCCCTCGGCGGAAACCCGAACGTCCCCGCGCCGACGCCGCTCCCGCTCGCTGGCGTCCTCGGCGGCCGGCTCGCGCTCACCTTCACGCGCACCCTCGCCAACACCGACATCACGCTCACCGTGCAAGGCGCGGACAGCCCCGCCGGTCCGTGGGCCAGCCTCGCGGCCAGCGTCAGCGGAGCCGCGACCGCCCCGCTCGGCGTCGCCGTCACGATCACGGAGACCGGCAGCGGCGCGACCCGCAGTGTGGAAGTCCGCGATCTTTACCTCACCAGCGACCCCGCCCACCCGAGGCGCTTTTTGAAAGTGCAAGTGACCAAGCCGTGAACTGCATCCCGATGCAGAAAATTGGCACATGGGCAAAACCCCACGCGCCGGGCCGATAGTTTTCAAACTTCCAGCTTGCAGTGCTCTGGATGTTATAGAATCTGTGGGCTCGAAACTAACCAACAGTTTCGCGCCGGAAGGAAACATTTCGTCGCTTCAACCGCAGTTGCTCCTTGTTTTCCTATGAAAAAATCTCCGCTCATTCTCGCTGCCCTCATTACCGCAGCCACCCCGTTCAGCCTTTCCGCCGCCACGGTTTATTGGGATAGCAACGGCACCGATCCGGGGGCGGGCGACACACCGAACGGGGCATGGGTGGGCAGCGCATTCTGGAGCACTGACCTGAATGGGCTGGCGGCCACGGCAGCGTGGACTGCGGGTGACACGGCGGTTTTCTCCGCAGGCTCGGATGCGGTGAATGAGTACACCATCACCGGTTTTGGAACAACGGCAGGCGGCGTGGTCATCGAAGACGGACTTGTCACTTTCGGTGGCGGCACCACGCTGATCCTGGCTGCGGGGCCGGTGACGATCAAGACGGGAGCCGCCCTGCGCACGGACAGTTCGCTGCGCATCTCCACCACGGCCGGGTCCGTGTGGACTCTCGACGGTGGGACGGCGATCTCGACGAACCCATCCGCTGCCGGATCATTCATTGATGTCGATTCAACAATCGTTCTCACAGCGGCCGGAGGCACCATTTCCCACACCGTTGCCAACATTCTCAATATCGTGCAAACGACTACGATCATTTCAGGGCCGGGTTTCCTCACCAAGACCGGAGTGGGAGTGATCGCGATTGCCAGCCCCTGCACTTATCTGGGGCCAACGGCAATTACCGATGGTGAACTTAGGATTAGAACATCCGCCAACCGGCTTCCCATCACGACAGCTTTGACAGTGGACAACCCAGGGATCCTGAATCTCAACGGGGTGGCCCAGCAGATCGGCTCACTGTCGGGCACGGGTTTGGTGGGATTGGGCAATACTACGCTGACCGTCGGAGATGCCACGAACACCACTTTCAGCGGCTCCATCCGGGATGTAGCCAATGCGGGTGCCAGCGGCACGACCGGACTCCGCGGGAACGTGACCAAGGTAGGCACGGGAGTGCTCACGCTCGCAGGTGCGAATACCTACACCGGCGCAACCACGGTCAGCGCCGGCACCTTGAAGATCGCCGATGCCACGGCGCTCGCCTTCGGCGGAGTCCAGACGACTGCGGCCGGCACCACCAGCATCAGCACTGGCGCGACGCTGGATCTCAACGGCATCACCAACGTCAACGAGCCGATCACTCTGAATGGGACTGGCGTCGGTGGAAACGGAGCCCTGATGAACAGCGCCGCCGCCCCGGCCAGCATTGCGAACGGCGTGGCGATGGTGGCCCTTTCTGCAGTCGCGGGAACGGGCTCCGCCTACAGCGTCGCGCCCGGCGTCACGATTACCGGTACGGGTTCGGGTGCGGCGGCGACCGCTCTGCTGGGTGTCACGACCGCGAGCTTTGTGATTGCCGGCGGAACCACGACTTATACCACTGCTCCAACGGTGACGATCTCCGGCGGCGGCGGCAGCGGCGCGACGGCCACGGCGGTTCTCACGGGCGGGGCGGTTACGGGGATCACCATTACCAATCCCGGGACTGCCTACACCTTCGCCCCCACACTGGCCTTTGGAGCGGGAACACCTCTCGTAGTCGGCACGAACCCATCGGTGACTTCCACCAATGCGGATAGTTTCACCGTCAGCGCCCTCCAGTTAACGGCGGCCGGTTCCGGCTATCGGGGGGCGACGACCTATTCTTTCGATAGCGGCAACGCCGCCTCGGGAACGGCAACGCTTTCATCCGTAACCCTTGCCTCGGATAGCAGCGTCGGCGGCTCCGGTGACATTACGATCAACCCGGTGGTCTCCCAAACTGGAATCGGGCGAGCCTTGACCAAAGTCGGCGCGGGCACGCTGACCCTCGCCGCGGCAAATACTTACTCCGGCGCGACGACGATCAATGGAGGCACCGTGAAACTAGGCAACGCTGCGGCCCTGGGCTTCGGCGGCATCCAAAGCACCGCGACGGGAACGACGACTGTAAGTGCCGGCTCCACCCTCGATCTCAATGGGGCGGCTACTGTCAATGAACCCATCGTCCTAAATGGCACAGGCATCGGTGCAGCCGGAGCCTTGATGAACAGTGCAGGCACCGCCGCCACCATAGGCAATGGCATCGCCGGGGCGCAATTGCCCACGACCATCACGGGCTCAGGCTACAGCGCGCCGCCGACGGTAGCCATCAGCGGCACCGGCTCGGGAGCCACGGCCACGGCGACGATGGGTGTCACCGCCGCCAGCTTTACCCTAACCTTGGGCGACAAATTCTACACCACCGCACCCACGGTGACGATCACCGGAGGCTCGGGCACCGGCGCGAGCGCGACCGCCGTCTTGAGCGGCGGAGGCTCGGGCACTCTCACTGGCATTACCATCACCAGTGCTGGCAGAGGCTACACGACCGCACCCACCATCGCCTTCGGAGCCGGGACGTTTTCCTCGGGCACCATCTCCGGCAGCGGCACCGGTAACGCCAGCCAATTCACCGTCAGCGGCCTGACCGTCACCGCCACTGGTTCAGGCTATACCGGCACGCCCACTTATACCTTTGGCAGTGGCAACGCGGTGCCGGGAACACTAACCCTTTCCTCCGTCGCCCTGGCCAGCAACAGCAGCATCGGCGGCACGGGCGACATCGCCATTACCTCCGCGCTCTCCGAATCCGGCGGCGCAAGGACTTTGACTAAAGTCGGCAACGGCACCCTTACCATCAGCGGGCCGCAAGCCTATTCCACGCTGCTGGCG
>JAYVRQ010000234.1:0-6431 GCA_043776145.1 Chthoniobacteraceae bacterium | reverse complement strand
TCGAGTTCGCCTGGGAGCGTGAACGCTGCATACTCGATGTGCAAGACGCGGCGATGCCCTGTGCTTGTGGAACGGCCCGAAGCATGGAGCAGCAAGGGGCGCATGAGCAAAGCATCGCCCGCGGACACGGCGCAGAGAAAGTCGGAATGCCGGCTGAGCAAATCCCGAATGCTCCCGGCGGAAAGGCGACCCATGCGATGCGAACCGGGCAGGACGCGCATAGCACCGTTGGACTCATCGGCGTCGTCGAGATGGAGCCGGATGGCCAGCATCTGCCGGAGAAGTTCGATGGGCGGCTGAACGTGGGGGATGCCATCCTTCGTGCTCCACGGCCCGAAGCCTGGAACCTCGGCGCGGGCGCGAAGCGCCAGCGTCAAATCCTGATGCCACGGAACCAGCCAATTCGTCTCGGAAGACTTGTCGAAGTAGATGGCGCGGACTGGAAATGGTTCCGATGGAAGATGAGGACGAATGAAATCGAGAAGCCGGGACGAACGAGCCAGCCCGGCGACAGTGGGCAGAGCGAGAAGACCACGCCGCCCTGCCCCGGGGCCAAGCGTGGAAAGCAACTCCCGCCGCTCATCCGCTTCGATCACACGAGGAACGATCGTGAATCCGTGCTGCTCGACTTCGTGGTTCATTGCAGGACACGCGGCCTAACTTATCAAATCAGGAACTTCACGAAAATTTCTGCAATCAGGTTCTCATGCAGCGCAGGGTTAAGCGATATGGTCATTGGGCTTTTGCGTCTTGTGTGTAATGAAATCCTGGGTGCCCTCGTCGAGGGCGTCGAGTGGAAGGGTGACGAACTGAGAGCGGGAGAAGAGCAAAAGCCAGAAACGCGGGAAGCGCCAAACCTCCGTGATGGACGACCACGGCATCGTGGCGCTGCCCAGCTCGGACGTGAGTGTAAATCGCTCGTCGTCGTAGCTCAGGGTGGCTTCGGGTGAGCGCATCTGTCGAAAACGGCCGATGGTGTTGCGGTGGTGGGCCAGGTAGGGGACGAGAAAGAAAATGCCGATGAAAAGAAGCGCGGCGGCGAACGCACCGACTGCCCAGCCGCGATCACCGGACCAAAGCAAACACGCGAGACAGACGGCGAGCAGCACGCACGCGACAAAAAAGAGGAGACCGAAGCCGCGGATGACTGCGCGGAAGTAGAATGAGCGCACGGCCTCGCGCAGAAGAGGCTCCGAATAGCGCAGTTTTGTTTCGTTCATTTCAGGACGCGCGGAGCAACGATCGCCAAGTTAGGCGGCGTTGGTTGGATTGGAGATCGGGGTGCCGAACATCATCCGATGACCATCAACGGTAACGAGACCAAACTCGCGCATCCCCCAAGGCTCGTCGCGAAGGGTTTTGCAAATCCGAGCGCCCGCTTTGCGAACTGAATCGTGGAGTGAGTCGATGTCTCCGATTTCCAGGTAGGCAAAATAGGAATGATCGCCGAGTTGCGAGGGAGGCATCGCGTCGGGGCATTCTCCGGCCATGATCGTGCAGTCGCCGCAGTGATAGAAAAGCCAGCCCGGATCGGAGATGGCGTGGATCGTAAAACCAAGAACGTCGCGATAGAATGCCGACGACTTCCGAAGATTCGGGACGGCAATGACAAAGCGATGGCTCGTGATTTCAGGCATCTGCGTGGAAGTCGCCTACAACCTGAAGCTGTCGCGCGTAGGCGTTTCGTTCATTACGGAGAGAGCTTTGGCCAGAACATCCATTCATCCAGGCTGTTGGCCATCGGAATCACATACGCCGCGAGCGCGACGCCACCCTCTGTGTATTTGCCCAGAAGCCCGCCAGATGTGGAAAGGTACAGGCCGAAGCTGGAGTGGCGTAGCGCGGCTCCAATGTTGGTGGGGCCACCTTCCCAGCCTAAAGACTGGCGGTGTAAAATCAGCGACCCATCGGACAAACTGAAATTGATGCCGCGCCGCAACTCCGCGGATGTAATCTGCCGTCGCATATCGTCGAGCAGGCGCACATGGAGAGTATCTCCGGCTCGCGAAGAACGAATCTCGATTCGGGTTCCACGGGGTTCTGTTCTGGAGGTCAGCATCTCGAAAAGCTCAGTTCCGTTTTTTGCAGGTTTGCCGGTGTTGTAGTCGAGGCTGCGATTCCTATAGACGCCATCGAACTGATTGACGTTGCGGACGGGGACAGGCTTGGGCCACGAACGGTGTGCTGACTGGGAGTCGGCACTCACGATGCAGCCTGAAACGAAGACGGCGATCAAAAGTGCGCTCCCAATCAGGTACAGGTGTCGCAGTGGCTTCATTTCAGGAGAAGCGAGAAACGCCTGTGGAATCAGGAACTTCAAGAAGGAATCCTGCAATCCGGTTCTCTTGCGGTGAGTTTCCGGCGATGCCGCTGGCAGTCCTGCTCCCATCCCGGCGAATCCTTCCACAAAGCAGGGAACAACCGTGAGGGATAGTGGGACAGTGGCCCCCGGATGGACTCGGCGAATTTCACGCCGAGTCCCCACCGGGTTGCCACGTTATCCTGCACTGCGAGCCTTGTTATTTAGAAGGACTCGCGACTATTTCTTTTTCGCGGCCCAGCGCCTTTTCGCGCCGGCGATCATGCGCTCGCGGGCTTCGGGACTGATGGCTCTCCTTGCTTTCTTCGCCGGTGCGCTCGCCGCGGATTTGGCGGGTGCGCCCGCGCCTTTCCTTTTCGCAGCCCAGCGGGCTTTCATCATCGCGGCCAGCTTGGCGCGTCCTTCCGGCGACATTCCACCCTTCTTCTTCGCGGCGGGTGCTGGCTTGGCTGCCGCGGGGGCGGCTTTTAGTGTCGCGCCTGCAGTTCCCTTGACCCTGGCCCAGCGGGCGCGGGTGGAAGCAGCGATCTTAGCGCGAGCTTCAGCGGACATGACTCGCTTGCCGGCCTTCGGCGCTGGCTTAGAGCTGGTTGAGGTTGTTGTTTTGGGTGAGGCCGCTGAGGAACTGGCAAAAATGGAAGCGAGTTCTGCATTCAGCTTCTCGATTTTTTCAGCGATTTCGACGGCACGTTTGAGTTGTCCTACGGACGGTGTGTTGTTGGGCATGGGCAGAGGTGTAGCTGCCAGCCATGTCTCATGCAACCCTAAGTTTCGAGAAAGATAACCCGGCTAAGTGGCAAGGGTGGCGTGCCCGGCGGGATTTGAACCCACGACCGTCGGATTAGAAATCCGATGCTCTATCCAGCTGAGCTACGGGCACGCATGGGACGCAATGTGGCATCGACCGCGCGCGGCTCAAGCGAAATGGCTGACTACTTTGCGTGGTCGGATGGCTTCACGCCTTTGATGAAACCATTGAAGCCAAACATCGTCGGCTTGAATTCACCGACGGTGGCCACGTCGGCCTTCGCGGGAACTTCGAGGCCGGTGAAGGCATAGGCGGCGTTCACGAGCAGGCGGCGCAAGCCTTCGCTCTCAAGGTCCGTCGCCGCACCCATTGTGGTGCAGAGAATCTTGTTCGCCTTGCCGGAGTCCAGTTTGTTTTCGCGGGTCCAGGCGATGGGCATGGCGGGATCGTTGACGCCTTGATCCTGCTTGTCGGTGGCGCGCTGTTTTTTGTAATCGGCGGGCTCGTCCTCGGGCTTCATGCCTTTGAGCACGAGGCCGCGGAAGAGGATCTTCGCGTCGGCGGGCGGGTAGGCTTCATAGACATCCGAGGTGCCGAAAATGTCGGTGACTCCATTGAGCAATGGGTCGCTCTTCGCGGCCTCCTCGATCACGCCCCGGGTGGCTTCGCTCTTATGCCGACCCCAGTGGCTCACCCACTTTTCACCGAACACATTTTTACCGAAATCATTGAAGCTCGCATAAGTCCCCTTGAGTCCCGAGAAGGCATGGGTGCTGGTGCGCAGCCCGATGAAAGGCTTCCCGGCAGCGGCGTAATCGGCGAAGTGTTTCATCTGCTCGTCGGGCCAGCGGCGGAAGCGCAGGGAGGTGATGCAAAGGTCCGCGGTGTCGAGGGCCTCGATGCCCGGCTCGTTGTTGTTGGTGTTCGGGTCGATCTCGCCCGTCTCCGGCTTTACGGAAAAAAGCACGGTGCATTTGAAGCCATGCCGCTGGCTGAGAATCTTCGCCATCTGCGGGAACGCCTCCTCGCTGCGGTATTCTTCATCGCCCGCGAGAAAGACGATGTGTTTGCCTCTGCCAGGGCCGCTGGTGCCTTCATAACTGACCCAGAGTTTATCGGCGGCGAACGCCGGGATGGCTAGGATGGCGAGGGAAAGGAACGTGGAGAGGAGTTTCATGGCGGATGGGTTAGACGATTCGCGCGGGTTGGGAAAGGGGAAATGATTTGTGGAAGGCGATGCTTGGTTTCGCGCGGCTTTCGTGCGGAGATTGGCGGATGAATGCCAGCCATGACATGCGCAGGATGAAGTCGCGCGTCTGGATATTTTTCCGATGGGTGGCTGTCGCGACGCTGCTTGGGGTGGTCGCGTTCGAGATGGCGCTTCGGCTCACGCCGTTTCCCGAGGCTTTGAATAAGGAGCCTGCCGCGAGCACGGAGTTTCTGGATCGGAATGGGAAGCCATTGCGCGCACTGCTCGTCGATGAGCGGCGGTTTTCGCACCGATGCAGGATTGGAGAAATGTCGCCGCACCTTATCGCGGCGACGTTCAGTGCGGAGGACAAACGGTTTCGCTCGCATTGCGGCGTTGACTTGCTGGCAACGGTGCGCGCGCTGTGCAGCGGCGGACGCTCGGGCGCATCGACCATCACGCAGCAGGTGATAAAGCTGGCTCGACCGGGACCACGCACGCTTTTCCACAAGTTAGCGGAAGTCTGGCTCGCGCTGCGGGTCGAGCGGAGTTGGAGCAAGGATCGCATCCTTGCCGAGTATCTGAGCCGGCTCGATTACGGAAATCTCCAGACCGGCATCGCATCGGCAAGCCGTTACTATTTCGACAAGCCACCGTCCGACTTGAGCGCCGCGGAATCCTCGTTTCTCGCCGGACTTCCGAAAGCACCGACACGGTTGAATCCGCACGCAAATTTTTCCGGTGCGCGGGAGCGCCAGCGATGGGTGTTGCGACGCATGAATGCGAATGGTGCGCTCGACGATGCGGCGCTCGCCCGCGCGCTCGAAGAACCCATCGCGCTGAGTTCGCGCACGCGGGAGTTTGCCGCGCCGCACTTCGTCGATCTGCTGCTGATGCGGCGCGGGCTCGTGCCGCCGCGCGGCGGTGAAATTCGCACGACGCTCGATCTCGATTTGAACCGCTTCGCCGAACGCGCGCTCGCGGAAAATGTGCGGCGCATCGCGGATAAGCATGTGACCGCCGGAGCCGCCGTGGTGATCGACAATGCGACCGGCGACGTGCTCGCGCTCGCGGGCTGTGGCGATGAAAACAACGGCGCGTGGATGGTGCGCTCGCCCGGCTCGGCGATGAAGCCTTTCACCTATCTGCTCGCGATCGAGAACGGCGCGAATCCCTGCACCGTCGTGCCCGATGTTCCCACGGATTTCGCGACGCCGGACGGCATTTACCGGCCCAACAATTACAACCACCGCTTCTACGGCCCGGTGAGTTTGCGCTTCGCGCTGGGCAATTCGCTGAACGTCGCGGCGATCCGCACGCTCGAGATCGCGGGCGGGCCGGAGGCGCTCCAGCGCGCGATGCGCAGCGCGGGCATCACGACGCTCGATCATCCCGCCGACTACTACGGGCTCGGCCTCACGCTGGGAAATGGCGAGGTGCGTCTGCTCGAACTCGCAAACGCCTTTGCCACGCTCGGACGGCTCGGCGTGCATCGCCCGTATCGCCTGCTGCGCGAGCCCGGCGAGGTCGCGCCCGCGCGCCGCGTGTTCGATGCGGGCGCGTGTTTTCTGGTCGCCGACATGCTCGCGGATAACAGCGCGCGCGCCGCTTCGTTCGGGCTCACGTCGTGGCTCGCGTTCGACTTTCCCGTGGCATGCAAGACGGGCACCAGCTCCGACTACCGCGACAACTGGACCGTGGCTTACACGCCCGAATTCACCGTGGCCGTGTGGGTCGGGAATGCGGACGGGACACCGATGCAGGGCATCACCGGCGTCACAGGCGCGGCCCCGGTGATGCACGAAATTTTCGAGCATCTGCGCGCGCGCTTTGGCACGACATGGTTCGAGCACCCCGCGCAGATCGCGACGCACGAGATCGATCCGCTCACGGGACGGCTCGCCCCGCGCGGCGGCATCGCGGAGAAATGTCTGCACGCTCCCGAGCCCGCACGCGCGGAGGACTACGATGACGAGGGCCGCGTGCGTCTGCCCGCTGCTTACGCGGAGTGGCTGGCCGGCCCGCAAAACAGTCTCGGCAATCTCGTGGCTAGTGCCGATTCCTCGCCGGACCTGCGCATCCTGCAACCCGCGCCCGGCAGCATTTACTATCTCGATGGCGACCTCGCACCCGAGAGCCAGTGCATCCCGCTGCGCGCGCAGGCTCGCGGGAAA
>JAYVRQ010000233.1:0-2001 GCA_043776145.1 Chthoniobacteraceae bacterium | reverse complement strand
ATTGATGAAGGTGCCATTCGACGAACCCAAGTCCTCGACGAACGCGCCATCGTAATCAATGAACAGCTTCGCGTGTTTCCGTGAGACCAGATCCGCCTCGACGTGGATCGCGGATGAAGGCTCGCGACCGATGACATAATCACCCGGAGTGAACACATAGCGCCCACACTCAGAGCCAGAGACTGTGATGAGAACTTCGGTCTGCGGAGCAGGCATGATGCACTGACTAACTGCGCGCACGGAAACTATCAATGCCCCTCGCAAGCACCTGAAAATCCGACTGCAAGTGCATAGTTGAGTCGCGAGGCGGGAACCGCTTACGCTGCGTGAATATGAGCAAACCCGCCGGCCCGATGCGCGAGATGAAAGACGTAAAAGGCCCGAGTTCCGCGCGTTGAAAATCAGGCAACCGCTGCTTGCCGTCTGCACGGCGCTCTGCATCGCACTGCCGATTTCCGGTTGCTCGCCCTACAGTTCCGTTTCGAGGCGGCGTGTCCATTTTGAATCCGATACGCCTGATGGCCGACTGCTCGCAAAGGGCATCGAATCCCGCGCACGGCCCGAGACGCTGCTCGGGCATTCCATTGATTGCGCCGCTGCCGCGAGCCGCCGTCTGCGGGAAAAACCCGGCGACGCAAAGGCACTCAGCGAATACAACTTTGCCGTGAGCCGTGCATTCGGCGCGCTGAAGGATTCGACGCTGCGCCCGTGGGATGGCCCCGTGCCGGTGACCGGACGCGAAGGCGATTGGATGCTCACTTTCAGGAATGGCGCGCGCACGGAAGTGAAACCGGGTGAAGTGAGCTTCCGGCCCGCCGACTGGTACGCCTTTCGCGGCAGCTATGTGAATACGCACTCGCTGAAAAGCGGGCTCGGCGCGCCGCTCGTCGTGAAGGGCAGGGAGCAGAGCTTCACGCAGACGCAGCGCTTCGCAAAAAACAGCTCCGTGTATTACGGGATGACGGGGCTGCTGAATTTCAAGGGTCGCGAGTGCGTGCTCACCACCGAGGACCCGCTGGAAGTCGAACAGGTGAAATTCAATGGCCGCACATTTCCCCTCGCGGCTGATTTTACCGCGCCGCTCGCAATCGCGCTCTCGAAGGAAAAGCCTTTCCTCTTCGGACTCGAGCGCCTGCTGCGTCCGCAAAAATATGCGCAGACCGCGCGCATCGCCCGGCTGCAGCCATACGACCCGGCAAAGATTCCCGTCATCTGTGTCCACGGTCTGCTGGACTCGCCGGCGACATGGGTGCCGATCATCAATACCCTGCGCGGCGACGAGACCATCCGGCGGCACTACCAGTTTTGGTTTTACAGCTACCCGAGCGGCTATCCGTATCCGCATTCCGCAGCGATCATGCGGCTGCATCTCGATGCGATCAATGAACTGTATCCGGGCCACAAAAAGGAAATCCTCATCGGCCACAGCATGGGCGGCATCATCAGCCGCACGATGATCACCGACAGCGGGATGAAGCTGTGGAATGCCTATTTCCAGCAGCCGCCGGAAGAGCTCGCCGTGTCCGAGACCTCACGCCAAGTCCTGAGTGACGCGCTCATTTTCAAACATCGCCCGGAAGTCGGTGGCGTCATTTTCATCGCTTCACCCCATCGCGGGACCGACGTCGCCGCGGGCTGGCTCGGCTGGATCGGATCGCGTCTCGTGAAGGCTCCCGCCATGCTGCTGAAGATCACCGAGGAAACCCGGAGTCTCACCTCGATGAATGCCGCCGCGCTGAACCTCGGACGCATGCCAAACAGCATCGAGACCCTCACGCCCGGCGACCTCTTCGTCCGCAACATCAACACCATCCCAATCGTGCCGGGAGTCCCCTATCACTCGATCATGGGCGACCGTGGAAAAGGCGGCAACAAGGACCGCACCAAGCCCGTGAGCAGCGACGGCTTCGTGCCGTATTGGAGCAGCCACCTCGACGGTGCAAAAAGCGAGACCATCGTGCCCAGCGGCCACAGCGCGCATCAGAACTCGGAGGCGATCGA
>JAYVRQ010000232.1:0-6451 GCA_043776145.1 Chthoniobacteraceae bacterium | reverse complement strand
GCTCATCGGCGTCGCGCTCCCCGGCGGGCGCACGATCGCCTACAGCTACGATGCGGATGGGAACCGCACGGTGGTCGCGGACTCCGCGGCGGGCACGGCGAACTACGTGACGAACCGCGCCGATCAATACACGACGGCGGGCGGCGAAACGCTGAGCTACGATCGCGCGGGCCGCATCATCTCGCGCACGGAAGGCGGCGTGACGACGAGCTACACGTACGACCTCAACGGGCAGCTCACGGGCGTCATCAGCCCCGGCAGCGTGATCGCGTACGACTACGACGCGCTCGGCAATCGCATCGGGAAAACGGAGAACGGCGTGCGGACGGATTTCGCGCTCGACCCGGCGGGCCTCGGCACCGTCTTCGGCGAATACCAGGGCGCGGGCACGGTGGCGCACTATGCCAGCGGACTCGGCGTGGCGGCGCGCGCGGATGCGGGGAACGTCGCGTCGTTCTACCACTTCGATGCGAACGGAAACACGGCGCTGCTTTCCGGCGCGGGCGGCGCGAAGGTCGCGGGCTACACGTATCTGCCCTTTGGAAAAGTCGCGACGCAGACCGGCGCGAGCACGCAGCCTTTCACCTACGACGGGCGCGAGGGCGTGCAGGACGACGCGGGCGATCTCTACAATGTGCGCGCGCGCACTTACGACGCGAAGCTCGGCCGCTTCACCTCGCGCGATCCGCTCAGCATCGGCGGCGGCGACTCGAATCTGTATCGCTACGTGCGCAACAATCCGGTGAACCTCACCGACCCGAGTGGATTGGATCCGCTCACGGTCGGGGGTCTCGTGGTGCTCGACGCGGTGGGCAATGTCGTCAGCACGGCGACCGCTTCGCTCGGCACCGCCTCTTTGCCGTATATCATCAACGGATACCTCCCGCTGCCCGGCGCGCCTGCGCCCATTCCCGTGCCGGGTGCGCCGCTCAGTATTCCGGCTCCCGGCAGCGGTCCGATCGCGCAGGCCGGGCGGAATGTCGTGCTGCGGCAGGGCGGCGCGCGCGGCGCGCTCGCGGCGGCGGGGGCGTTTGGCGACGGCAGCTTCGTGCTTACCGGCGCGGGCAGCCTCGGCGCGGGCGGCGTGCTCGCGGTCGGCGCGCTCACCGCGGGCGCGGGCGTCCTCACGGGCACGGTCATCGACCGCGTGACGGAGCATTATTTTCCCGAGCAAAAACAGGCGCTCCGCAACGAAGCCGCCTACGGCCTCGATCCCGCGCATCCGCCGACGCAGGACATCGGCCTGCTCGACAAGGGCTACAACCGCTTCATCCAGCGCGCCGGAGGAAACGCGCTGCTCAATCTCGAATACAAATTTTACATCGGCGAAGGGCTCAGCCCGGAGGACGCCTTCCTCAAAGCGCGCACGAATCTGCGCAAGACGCTGAACGACATTGAGCGCAAGGAACATCCGCAGCCGACCACCGGCGGCAGCACCCAGGTCATCACCTCGAGCGATCCGAACAACATCGCCGGGCCATTCGGCGCGGGAGCCGATCCGGTGCCGGACATCATCGCGCCGGGGCAGGTGCGCTTCGATGGCTTCGTAAATGGAACGAACGATTTCGCCTACCGCATCGAGTTTGAAAACAAGGCCAGCGCCAGCGCGCCCGCGCAGATCGTGAAGGTGACGCAAACGCTCGACGCCGACCTCGATCTCTCGACGTTCCGTTTCCGGAATTTCGGCTGGGGCGCCTTGAAACTCGACGTGCCCGCCGGCACGAACGGCACCAGCTTCCACCAACTCGTCAATCAAATCGCGACGCTCGGCGTGAACGTGCAGGTCGATGCTGATCTCGACACGGTGACGCGCGTGCTCACCGTCACCTACACCTCGCTCGACCCCGCGACCGGCGACGCGCCCGCGAATCCGCTCGCCGGATTCCTCCCGCCGACCGACGCAACCGGACGCGGCGACGGCTACCTGAATTATTCCGTCGCGCCGAAATCCGCGCTCGCGAACGGCACCGCGTTCACCGCGCTGGCGAGCATCGTCTTCGACACCGAAGCCGCCCTCGCCACGCCGACGGTCACGAACAAACTCGATTTCGCCGCGCCGACTTCCGCCGTTTCCGTGCTGCCCGCCACGGTGGCGCGCGGGACGTTCCTCGTCCACTGGACCTCCGCGGACGACACCGGCGGCTCGGGCCTCGCGGGCACGAGCATTTTTTACACGGACACTTTCAACGGCGTGGTCAGCGGGCTGCAGGCGCTCGTCACCAGCGATCCCGGAACCGCCGCGCGCTTCGATGGCATGCTCGGCCACACCTACAAATTTTTCAGCCAGGCGATCGACAACGTGGGCAACGCGTCCGCGCTTTCCGCCACGCCGGAGCAGACCGTGATCGTTGGAGCGCCGACGTTCATCAAAATCAAAGGCAGCAAAACGTTCACCGACGCCGACGGTGACAAGTACACGATCACCTACAGCGGCCCCGGCAAGGCGAAGGTCGCGCTGGTCGATCCCGATGGCGATGGAAAGGGCGCGATTGATTTTCTCCAAGTCGATGGCTCGACGCTCGCCTCGTCGCTCACCATCACCGTGAAGAAAAAAGGCGGCGGCGATGGCCGCGTGAACGTCGGCGATGTGACAATCAACGGCGCGCTCGGTTCGTTCTTTGCAAAGAAGGCGGACCTTACCGGCAATGGCCTCACCGCGACCGGCGCGCTTGCTTCGCTTCGGCTCGGCAATGTCGGCGCAACAGACCCGGAACTCGCCAACCCGTCGATCTCGATCGGCGGAAAAGCGAGCATCGTCGCGCGCAGTTTTGCGGACGGATTCACCGTGCAGGTGACCGGCAAACTCGCGCTGCTCAAGGCGCGCTCATTCGGCTTCGGCGGGGTTTCGGCCAAATCAATTGACACGCTGCAAGCGACGGCGGGCGGATATGCTGCGCTCACGACCGTGCAAAAATCCCTCGGCGAAATCTCGATCACCGGCGGCGCATTGAGCAACCTGCTTGTGGCAGACAGCTTCGGGACGGTGAGCATCACCGGCGGCGATTTCAGCGGCGGGCTCATCTCGCTAGGAACGACTGCTCCGCTCGCGCTCGCCTCGCTCACCGTCGCGGGCGGCGGCTTCTCGGGAAAAGTCGGGCTGCTCGGGAACGCAGGCCCCATCAGCATTTCCGGCGACGTGAGCGGCGCGACCGTCTTCGCCGCGAAGATCGCCGCGATCACGCTCGGCGCGAACGCCACCAACTCGCTCTTCCTCTCCGGCGCGGACCTCGGCGCGGACTTCGCGCTCGGCGGCGGCGACGACACCTTCGCCAAAGGCAAAATCGGCGTCGTGAAAATCAAGGGCAACGCCACCGGCACCGTCATCGCCGCCGGTCTCGACCCCATGAATTCCATCGCCCACGACGCCGGGGACACCATCATCGGCGGCCTCGTGAGCAAGATCGCAAAGCTGATCGTCAAAGGCACCGCCGACGACGCAAGCTACTTCGCCGCCGGAGCCTTCACCGCCCCCGTGAAAATCGGCGGAGTGGAAATCACGCCAGCCGGCGACCCGCGCTTCCTGGTGGGGTAGCCAAGACTCAAACTACTTTCCGCGCGTGCGCGCCGTCCCTATCGTCACGCGCTCATGGATTACCTCGACAAAGCCCGCCGCGTCATCGCGCTCGAAATGGCCGAAGTGCAGCGGCTCCTCGCGCGGCTCGACGGGTCGTTTTCACGCGCCGTCGAAACGATCCTGCCGTGTGTGGAAAATCGCGGAAAGATCGTCGTGTGCGGTGTGGGAAAATCGGGGCACATCGGCGAGAAAATCGCGGCAACCCTCACCAGCACAGGATCTCCGGCCGTCGTGCTGAATTCGCTGAACGCGCTGCACGGCGATCTCGGCGTGGTGGCCGATGGCGACGTGGTGCTCGCGCTGAGCTACAGCGGCGAGACGGATGAACTCGTGAACATCCTCCCCGCGCTCGCGCGTTTCGATGTGAAAATCGTTTCGATGACGGGAAATCCGAAGTCGCTGCTCGCGCAGCAAAGCCAGGTGCATCTCGATGTCAGCGTCGGGCAGGAGGCGTGTCCGCTGAATCTCGCGCCGACTTCCTCGACGACGGTGATGCTCGTGCTCGGCGATGCACTGGCGATGGTGCTGCTCGAAGCGCGCGGTTTTACGAAGGACGATTTCGCGCGGTTTCATCCCGGTGGAAGCCTCGGGCGCACGCTGCTGCTGAAGGTGCGGCAGATCATGCGCGGGCCGGAGCAGATGGCGCTCGTGCGCGGCGCGCAGACGGTGCGCGAGGTCTTGCACGCGATGGCCAAGGCGCGCGCCGGGGCATCGGTGATCGTGGACGAAGCGGGACGGCTCGAAGGCATTTTCACGCACGGCGATTTCGGGCGGCATTTCCAAACGCACGCGGATTTGCTGGAGAAGGCCGTGGGCGAATTCATGACGCGGCAGCCCATCACGATTCGCGGGGACAAACTCGCGGTGGAAGTGCTGCACATCCTCGAACGCCACCGCATCGACGACCTCGTGGTGCTCGACGACGACGGGCGTCCCATCGGCGTCGTGGACTCGCAGGATCTCGCGCGCTTCAAACTGGTGTGATGCGAGCAGTCAGCCCGCCGCTTCGAGCGCGTCGTCGATCATGGCCTGACGTTCGATTGGGCTGCTCCAGCGCCATTGATGTTCGTCGTCGAGCGCGGCGATGGGGTCGAAGTAGAGGAACTTCACACCCGGCTTCACGCTCGGGCTGGTGAAGACGGCGATGCCGCTCGCGCGGTCGTAGTGCTCGTGGGAATGCACGTCGCGCTTTCCCCCGCCGCCCATCGTATCGACGACGAACGCCGGCGTGTTGAAGCCCGCGGTCGCGCCGCGGACGTGTTTTTCCAGGCGCAGCGCGGAATCGAGCGTGGTGCGCAGGTCTTCGACGCCGGGCACCATGTCATGCACGTACACGTAATACGGATGCACGTTCACGAAGCCGAGCCGGCGCACGAGAAGCTGCATCGTCTCCGGCGCGTCGTTCACCGTGCGCTGGAGCACAGTCTGGCAGCGGACCACGATGCCGCGTTCGGTCAGCCGGTTCATCGCCTTTCGCGTGATGCCGGTGATTTCATTCGGATGATTGAAGTGCGTGTGAACGACGACATCCTTGTGCGTGCGGCGTCCGAGTTCGACGACTCGCGTGAGCGCGTCGAGCCACGGCTCGTCGGTGAGGATTTTTTGCGGGAGCACGCACAGCCCTTTGGTCGCGTAGCGAATGCGGCGGATGTTCGGCATTTGCAAAAGCCGCTCGCCGATCAGCGCGAGATGATCCGGCTTCAAGTTGTAGCTGTCCCCTCCGCTGATGACGATGTCCTCCAGCTCGGGCCGCGATTCGATATAGGCAAACGCCTGCTCCCAGCGCGCGAGATTCGCGACGAGCCGCAGCTTTTCCACACCCTCCGTGTCCGTGCCAACCGTGTAGCTGCGCGTGCAAAAGCGGCAGTACACCGGACACGAATCCTGCGGGAGAAAGAGCGCCTTGTCAGGATAGCGATGCGTGAGGCCGGGCACGGGCGCGTCGGCCTGCTCGTGCAGCGAGTCGAGCCGCACCATCGGATGATCCGGCAGTTGCTGGGAACGCAGCGGGAGGAATTGCGTGCGGATGGGATCGGCCAGCGGATCGCGCCAGTCCGCGAGCGCGAGCAGGTACGGGGAAATGCGCAGCGCCATCGGCGCATGGCGCATCCCCGCCGCGAGGTCTTCGTAAAAGCTCTCCGGGACGAGCGTCCCGAGCGTCTCGCGCAACTGCCGCACATTGGTGACCGCGTTTTTCTGCTGAAAAAGATGCGACTCGAACTCAACCGCGCCCACCTGCGCGTAGCCGGGAATGCCGCGCCAGAATTCGTCCTCGCGCAAGTCCGTGTGCGCGCGGGCCGGCACTGGCCGTGCCGTGTTCGGGTGAAGCGTGGATGGTGGATCGACGTGTTGGGTATCGAGCAGCATGGTGGTGTGGTGTGTTGGGTTTGAATCGAAGAAAACCGATCACGCGGCCTTGCGGGCGCGCACCTTTTTCGCGCGGCGGGCCGGCTGGGGTTCGTGCGAGATCGTCTCGACGACATCCGCGATCGTGCGGCGCGAGAGCGCATCGTCCAGCGCCGCCTGCGCGGAGGCGAAGACCTCATCGAGCACGAGCACGATGTTCCGCCCGACCGGGCACCGCTGATCCGGCTCGTGCCGGTGTCCCGAGAAACTCGCGGGCGAACCCATCGCGCGATACACCGCGCCGAGCGAAATGCTCGCGGGCGTTCCCGCCAGCTTCACGCCGCCATGCGCGCCCTTCACCGTCGCCACGAGGCCGGCCTGCTGAAGTGTGGAAACGATGCGTCGGATCACCACGGGATTCGTATTCACGCTGCCGGCCAGCACGTCCGAAGTCACGCCCTCGTTTCGCTTGAGGGCGAGGACGGAAAGGATGTGAACCGCGAAGGCGAATCGGCAATTGGCAGCCATTGG
>JAYVRQ010000231.1:0-2005 GCA_043776145.1 Chthoniobacteraceae bacterium | reverse complement strand
GCGTAATGCCGATGCAGTTCATGATTCAATTCTTTCATCCCACCATTACGTGCCCGGCAAACTCCTCAGTCAGCCACTAAATCGCCCGAAGAACCACGTAATCCCATGAATCCTGCCAATCCTGATCATCCTGTGCAACCGCAGCCCGCTATTTGAAACCCAACCGGTCTGGCATGCTTTCTTCCGCCCCCAGATGTGGGCGCGGTCTTCTATGACGGACGCCCCGTTTCCCCACTACCCGCCGCGATTTCCAGATGTCAGGAAAACATTTCCAGCCATAGGCAAGGGTCTTCGCCTTGTCTCGGAAAATTTCCCCCCAGCAAGCCAAATAGACGTAAATTCTGAATTGACACGGACATTCCGCTTTATAAAAAGTTTCATTGTAAAAGCGTTAGCTTGAAAAATCTGATTGGCTCTCGACGCTAGGGTCGAGATTAATCATATTCTTGGCGTTTTAGAATAATCTCTCACGGAATACCAATAAAAATCAATTAGATGCATATCACCGAACAATACAAACATATTCAGAGTGCGACCAACGCGAGTGTTAGAGTCATCGGCAGCTACCGATATTCCATGTTCGCGCGAGGAGAAGCTCGAGGACCATTGTTTTTATTCGATCCGAATGGTGCAATCATTGGCCGCGTGTATTTTTACGTTGATAACGGAGTTCAACAACTTCCGCCATCCACATTGGAAACAGGTGACATCGTGAACCTGCATTACTGGTATCCGGAATTTACCACTGTAATTGACATGCTTCGCAATGAGAAGAACCTGCTTCTCATATGGATCGACGGAATCAATTCCCGCATATCCACTGGCATCTAACGAATGCGCTGCAGCCAACGGCTACAGGAATCACGGCAGTTGCGGCAGACCGCCGCCTTTCCATCCTCCACGGAGTCGCCGTGCCATGCACGCCCGTGGCTGAACTTGGGTTCGTCAGGCGTCTCCCCCCATTTTCCAACACGACAGGTTCCATGATCATTGTTTACGGCACCCATCACTTTGGCCTCAAAAAGACTGCTGTCCGGAAGGACTTCTGTAGCGCCTGCCAACGCGAATGCGTGGCAGAGCTGTATGAGTCATTCGACTGCGGCCATTTCTTTTACATTCCGATTTTGCCGTTTGGTCGGAAGCGCCGCTGGATTTGCACGCTTTGCCATAAGGATCCTAGGGGCCGATACGGGACCAGCACGACATTCCGCACCCTTGCACTGATATTGTTTCCAGTCATCGGTTTCCCTTTACTTTTTTTTGGCATTCGCTCTTTGCTTGACGATGTGGACGAGGCTTGGGCTGTCATCGCGCTGGGAGCGATATTCGTGGTTCCATGGCTTTTCATGCTTTACCGCACCATTAAACCCAAGAAGGGACTAACTGACGAAGAACGTCGCCGTGAAATCACGCCACTCAACGCTGACGAGTGCTTTTACTGTCATGGACCAACCACAGGGACAACTAATTCCCAATGCCCGTCATGCAACATGACAATCTACACCGATTAGCACCAACGCCTTTGCTTCCGCCGTCATCGTCCTCCTGAAACGCACGCAGGCTTATAGCCTGTCATGCACTTTTGGAGGCCGGAGGCATGGCTTGTGTCCTGGAGGGACTATGGAAATTAGCCGGTGGTCGAGCGAGCTTGGCGAGCGAATACCACCGGATCAGCGTCACATACTGTGGGGACCGCAGGATGGACTACACTAAGGGCTATCAGAATGCGCCTCCCACGCCTGCGCTCTTGGCTTTTTTGTAGTATATCCCACCGTCTCCTCAGTAATGGAATGCGCCCCGGAGGGGGTGCCGGGAAATGTCCGCGTGCAAACCGCACTCACAGATTTTCCTCCGCCCTTCCGGGGCGGATGTTTTTCACCATCGTGATCCGGTGGTTTTCGCTCGCTACGCTCGCTCGACCACCGGCTAATTTCCGCTGTCCCTCCGGGACGCAAGCCACCGCGACGATCCAAGAACCGCCACCAAAGTGCATGACAGGCTCTAG
>JAYVRQ010000230.1:0-6470 GCA_043776145.1 Chthoniobacteraceae bacterium | reverse complement strand
TCGACGCCGCCTCGCAATACGCGCTCACGCTCGCGCCGGGCAAGGAGCGCACCGACGCGCTCGGCGGCATCGCGACCGGGCTCGCGAAAAAAGATCCGGTGCGCGCGCTGAAATTTTTCGAGGACAATTTGAAGGATGCGACTGAGAACGAGCGAATGAACCTCCAGTCGAAGATCGTGCAGCAGTGGGCCGTGAAGGATTTCGACGCGGCGGCAAAGTACGCGATGGCGATCAAGGACCGGCAGGCACGCCGGAACGCGGTGGTGAACCTTTTGTATTCCAACAGCAAGTCGCCGCAGGATTTGTTGAGTTGGGCCAAAGACATTCCCGACCGTGACACGCGCGACCATCTGACAGGCACCGCGCTCAACAACTGGTCGCGCAAGGACCCGCAGGCCGTGCTGCAATACGCGCGCACGCTCCAGCCGGGAAACATTCAGGAAAATGCTGTGGCTAATGCCGTCGGCGAACTCGCCACCCGCGATGTCGGCGAAGCGCAGCGCGCGATCGAACAGCTCCCGGAAGGAGCCGTGCGCCAGCGGGCGGTGAGCGCGCTGGTGAATTCCTGGGCGCAGCGCGATGCGAAGGCGGCGGTCGATTACGTGAAGGCGCTCCCGGAAGGTGGCCTCCGCGTGCAAGCCATCGGCCAGCTCGCTTCGCAAATCGCGGAAAAGGATGTGCCCGCCGCGATTGAACTCGCGAATTTTCTCTCCGAGGGAAACGAGCGATACAGCGCCATGCAGCAAATCGGCTACCGCTGGGGCCGCACCGATCCGGCAGCCGCGGCGGATTATTTTTTCAAAAACCCGCCGCCGAACGAGGGCTACAACAGCGCGCTCTCGAACATCATCAACACCTGGGCGAACAACGATCCGCAGGAAGTGATCGCGTGGGCGGACAAACTTCCCGAGAGCAAGGAAAAGCACCGCACCATCGCAACCGCACTCGGGCAGATGGCAGCGAACGATCCCAAAGCGGCCGCCGCCGCCGCATTGAAACTGACCGGCGAGGCGCAGGCGGGCGCGGTGTCGAATGTCGCGAGCAATTGGGCGCAGCACGATCCCGCCGCGGCGAGCGCCTGGGCGGCGGGACTGTCCGAGGGAGATGCGCGCGGGAACGCTTTTTCGAGCATCATGGATCGCTGGGTCGAGGTGGATGCGACGGCCTCCGCGAAATGGCTCGGCACCCTGACCGCCGGAAAGTCACGCGACTCGGCGGTACGCACGTTCAGCCAGCAAATCACCGCGCGCGATCCCGAAGGCGCGGTGCAGTGGGCCGCGACGATCTCGGATGAAAACGCTCGTCGCAGCGCGGTGGAAAACGTCGCGGGCAAATGGATGAAGAAAGACAAACCCAGCGCGATCGCGTGGATGCAAGGCACAAATCTCCTGACCGAAGAAGTCCGCCAGCGTTTGCTCGGGACGCCGAAGAAGTAGTGGCTGCGACGCCCCCGTCGCAGACTGTTTCTGCGGCGCCCTCGCCGCAGGATTCGGCGGCGAGGGCGCCGCAGCCACATTTTTTACCGCGCGAAAACCCGCGCCCGCTCATCCGCGGAAAGCGCGCGCCATTTTCCCAGCGCGAGGTCGCCGAGTTCGAGCGTCCCGATTTTCACCCGCACGAGCCGCAGCGTCGGATGCCCCACCACTGCGGTCATACGCCGCACTTGATGATTTTTCCCCTCGATGAGTTCGAGCGCGATCCACGCATCGACCACGTTTTTCCGAAAACGCACCGGCGGCTCGCGTGGCGGCATCTCTGGCTGCGGATCGAGCAGCCAGGCGCGACATGGCAGCGTCATGCGTCCGCCGATGCTCACGCCGCGCTCCATCTGCGCGAGTGATTCACCGGAAGGCACGCGCTCGACCAGCGCCCAATACGTCCGCACATGTCCGCGCTCGGGCTTCAGCAAGCGCGCGTTCAATTCCGCCTCATCGCTCAGCAACAGCAGCCCCTCGCTTTCCGCATCCAGCCGCCCGATCGGATAGACGCGCGGCGGAAATCCGAAGTCCGCGAGCGTGCGATGCCGCGAGCCGTCGGGCGTGAATTGCGAGACGACGCCGAAGGGTTTGTGGAAGGCGAGCAGCATTGGGGAAAGTGGAGTGTTGAGCGTTGCCGAAAGACCCTGAGTTTGTCGAAGGGAGTGCAGAGAGACGCCCTCTTAAGCGCGGACACGGGTCCGCTGGACATGCCGCCAAAGCAGGCGACTTTCCGCGAGCCTCATCCCCTGAATGCTTAAAATCCTCCCGTCTCTCATCGGCGCACTGCTCGTTTGCACCCATGCTTTCGCGCAAGTCGTCATCAACGAAATCCACTACCATCCCGTCGAAATCCCGGCGTTCGACGCGAGCGGGAATCCTGTTTTCCAAGGCACGGCGACGCCTGCGGATTTCACGGAAAATGTGCATGAGTTCATCGAACTGCGGAACGCGGGCGGCGCGAGCGTGGACCTCTCGGGGTGGAAAATTTCGGGCGGGGTCGAGTTCACGATTTCGGCGGGGACGACCATTGCGGCGGGCGCGTTCAAGGTCGTCGCGAAAAATCCGGCGCGGATCAATGCGGTGTATGCGACGAGCGGCGTGCTTGGGCCTTGGACCGGGACTTTGAAAAATGGCGGCGAGACGGTGCGCCTCGAAGATGGCGCGGGCGCGACGATGGACTCGGTGAATTTCGACCGCGATTTTCCGTGGCCGAATTCCGCGGATGCGCTCGGCGCGGGCGATGATTTCACGCTGCTGAATTCCGCGACCTATCAGTACAAGGGCCGCTCGCTCCAGCGTGTGAGCGTAACGGCGGCGGCGAACGATCCCGCGAACTGGCTCGCCTCGCCGCTTTCCCCCGGCCCGACTCCGGGCGCAGCGAATGCAGTGACGCGCGCGGTGCCGAAGCCGGTGGCGATCGCCTTCAGCGCGACGCAGCTCAGCGATGACTCGGCGACGATCCGCGCGACGCAGCAGGTGCGCATCGGCATCACGATGTCGTCGCTCGCGTCGCTGACGAACATGCAGGTCGAGTATTTCATCGACGTGATCGACGGCGCGACGGCCTACTCGGAGCCGCGCGCGACCGTCGCGATGACGGCGCTGGGGAACAACCAGTTCACCGCGACGCTGCCCGGCCAGGCGGATCGCAGCGTGGTGCGCTGGCGCGTGAAGGCGGATCGCGGCGATGGCGTCGAGCAGGTCTTCCCGCGCACGGACGACGCGGCGATCGTGCCCGTCGGCGCGACGGCGCGCGAGGCGTGGGCGTCGTATTTCGTGCAGCCGGTGCGGACGACCACGAAGACGGCGATGTATGACGTGTTCATCTCGAACAGCGATGCGACGAACGGCGCGTTCAACGGCCTGAACGGACTCGCCGCGATGAACTACAACATCACCGGCAACCCAAAGCGCGTGACCAACTCCGCCGTCGTCGGACTGCCGCGCGACACTCCTTACGTGCCCGCGACCGATCCGCTTTGGAATGGCAGCGTGCCGTGCATTTTCGTCGTGAACGGCGTCGTGCGGGACGCGAACATCCGCTACCACGGCTCGCGCTACAACCGGCAGGCGGCGCGCAATTCGTTCAAGATGCGCTTCGCAGACACGCAACTCATCAACGGCGCGGACAGCTTTTTCGTCACGGACAAAAGCGACTACTTCAGCGTGGCGCAGGGGCTTTACATCAACGCGAATTTGCCGATGTCGGAGATCAACTGGGTGGACTGGTATCTCAACGGCAACGGCGTGCTGACGCGGCTCCAGCAGGGCGAATACAACGGCGATCTGCTCGACAAATTTCACCAGCGCATCGCGGACCTGAACCCTGGCGTGGCGAAGGAGACGACGGGAGAATTTTTCAAGGACGTGGGCATCATCGAGAGCGACGGCGAAGGCCCATACTCGCACGGCAGCGGACGAAAGCAGGTGCAGTACGGAGCGTGGACGCCGCTCCAGCGGTACGAGTGGACTTTCACTTTGCAAAACAACGCGTGGAAAGGCGCGAAGCCGATCGCGGATTTCTTCGACGGCCTGTGGACCGCGCGCAGCGACACGCACACCGCACCGAGTCCAAACATCGCGAACCTCCGCGCGTATCTCGACACGCAGCTCGATCTGCCGTCCCTGCTCGACTCGCTTGCCGTGCTGAACTGGATGTGCCCGTGGGACGACACGACGCAAAATCATTTCCTCTGGAAACGCGCGAACGGACGCTGGAATCACATCGCGTGGGACTTCGACGCGATGTTTGGCAACGGCGACACGACCAGCAGCAACTCGTGGATTTATCTCGGTGAAAACGGGACGCCGTCGCCCGCGAGCAACACGCTCGGGACGGTGCTCGGGAACAATTTTCGCGGGCCGAACTGGTTCAAGGATTCTGTCTTCAAAGCGTATCGCACGGAGTTCAACAACCGCCTGTGGGTGTTGAACAACACGTATCTCCACCCGGCGAATCTCCAGACGCTTTTCTTCCGCACGCAGGGTGGAACGCAGCAGAGCTACTACGCTTTCATCAACGGCGTGAAGGCGAACTTCTGCGAGCAGCGGTTTCAAAGCGTGAATCTCCAGACCGGCCACGCGGCGGATGGCAGCGACTTTCTGCGTCCCGTGAAACCGACCGCGATTTCGCCGGTCGGCGCGGTCACGGCGCTCCCGCCCGCGACGCTGAACGCCAGTGCGTATGCGCACACGAGTGGGAACACGGCAGGCGCAAACGCGCACACGAAATCGAAATGGGAAATCCGCCGCGCAACCGGCGACTACTTTGCGCCGGTCGTGGTGACGACGAGCGCGACGAGCCTCACGTCGTTCGCGATTCCATTCGGCGATCTCACCTTCGGCGAGCAGTACTTTTGGCGCGTCACTTATTACGACGGCGCGGATCATCCGTCGCTCGCGTCGGATGAAGCGTCGTTCTCCTTCGGCCCGCCGCCGACAGCGGCGACGCTCATCAATTTTGCGGACGTGTGGAAATACAACAACGCGATCCAGCCGGTGGACGCCTCGTGGGCGGCGACGGCCTTCAACGACACCGCGTGGCCGGGTGGCCAGGGAACGCTCGCGTTTGAAGTGCAGGCGCAAATCCCCGAGACGATTCGCACCGTGCTCACCGCGACCGCGACGCTCACGCCGCAGGGCCGCGCGTATTATTTCCGCGCGCACTTCAACTGCCCCGTCGCGCCCGCGTCGCTCGCGAATCTGCGCATCCGGCACCTCATCGACGATGGCTGCGTGATCTACATCAACGGCACACGCATCGCGCGGCATCTCATGCTCGACGCGGTGAACTACACCTACAGCCAGCTCGCGAGCGGAAACACGACCGACGGCACGTATCAATTCGCGGACGCGCCCACGCTGCCGCCCGCGAATGCGTGGTCGTACCTCGACCCGCGCCCGTTCATGGTGCAGGGCGACAACGTCATCGCCGTCGAAGTGCATCAAGGCACGGCGGGCAGCAGCGACATCGTGATGGGTCTCGAAATGACCGCGACCATTCCCGCGACTGGCGGCCAGATCGTCATCAACGAAGTCGCCGCGAATCCCGCCGCGGGTCAGGACTGGATCGAGTTGAAAAACGTGACGGCCAGTACGGTGGACATTTCCGGGTGGGGGCTCACCGACGACATTCTCAATCCGACGCGTTACGTTTTTCCCGCCGGATCCAGCATTCCGGCGGGCGGCTACCGCATCGTCTTTTGCGATGGGAAAGCGATCGCGTCCGCCACGAACACCGGCTTCGGCCTCGACAGCGGCGGGCAGCGGCTCGTGCTCACGAACGGCAGCGCGATCAAGGATTTCGTCGCGTTCGGCCCGCAGGCGCGCGGCTACACGATCGGGCGCATCGCGGATGGCACCGGCGCGTTCACGCTTTGCACGCCCACATCCGCGCTCACGAACACCGCCGTCGCCGCGCTCGGCGCGACCGCCGGCCTGCGCATCAATGAATGGATGGCGCAGCCCGCGCACGGCGACGACTGGTTTGAAATCCACAACACCGCCGCGCTGCCCGTCGCGCTCGCGGGGCTGTGGCTCAGCGACACGCCCGCGACGCCGCAGATCACGCAAATCCCGCCGCTCAGCTACATCGCGCCCGGTGGCTTCGCGGACTTCACCGCCGACGGCACGAACGACGGCAGCAACCGCGCGAATTTCAAACTCAGCGCGGGCGGCGACTACCTCATCCTATCGAGCGGCTCCAACACGCTCGACTCGCTCGCCATCACGAGCGGCGGCACGAACATCTCGCGCGGACGCCTCCCCGACGGCGCGGCGACGCTGCAAAACTTCGCGTTCTCCGACTCGCGCGGCGCGAGCAACTGGAGCGCCGCGTCCGTCGTGCTGAACGAGGCGCTCACCAATTCCGAGACGCCGCTGCTCGACTCCATCGAGCTGCACAATCCGACCGGCGCATCCGTGGCCATCGGCGGCTGGTGGCTGAGCAACGACCGCTGGAACCGCCGCAAATATCAAATCCCCGCGGGCACC
>JAYVRQ010000229.1:0-6478 GCA_043776145.1 Chthoniobacteraceae bacterium | reverse complement strand
GCTTCTGCGCGCGCGTCGGCGAGTTCTATCTGCGTCACCGCATCGCGGCGGATCGCGAGTGGCTGCTCCGCGCCGCGCTGCTCGCACCGCGCGAGGCGGTGATCGACGCGCCCGTTTATCAATACCGCCAGCACGACGACTCGATGACGCTGGATCGCGCCGGGCAAAACGTGTCGCGCTACCGGCGGGAGCATTTGGAAATCGCGGAGGAGTATTTGCGCCGGAGCGATCTCCCGCCCGCCGCGCGCGCGATCCTGCGCGCCTGGCACACGCGGGAGAGTTCGTCCGAAGTCCACGGAGCGGCCTGGCGTCTGGATTGGCGGGCGATGCTGGCGAATGCGCGCCGCGGCTGGCGCGTCGATGCGGGCTGGCCGCTTGCGTGCCTGCGCACGGGTTTGCGCGGTCTGGCCGAGCGCGCGGGATTCCGCCAGAGTTCCTGAACGATGCCCCGCGTCAGCGTCATCCTTCCTTTTTACAATCGCGCCGCGACTCTGGAACGCTGTGTGCGCAGTGTGCTCGCGCAAAGTTTCGCGGCCTTTGAAATCGTCGCCGTGGACGATGCCTCGACCGATGAATCCGCGCGCGTTATCAAGGCGCTCGGGGATCCGCGCATCCGCGTGCTGCGCCACGAGATGAACCGCGGTCCCGGCGGCGCGCGCAACACGGCGCTGCGCTCGGCGAGCGGCGACGTGTTCGCCTTCATCGACTCCGACGACGAGTGGCTGCCGACGAAACTCGAACGGCAGATCGCGCGATTGGAGAGCGGCGCTTGCGAACTGTGCGGCTGCGAATACTGGACGGTGGAAAACGGCGCGCAGACCCGCGTGCATCTGCCCGAGCCGGCATCGTGGGCGGAGGTGCTGCACACGAAATGCGAGACGGGCAACGGCACCACGCTCGCGCTACGGCGCGAGTGCGCGGAGGCCGTCGGGCCGTTCGATGAACGGCTGCGCGTGTACGAGGATTGGGACTGGATGCTGCGGCTCGTACAGCGGTTTCGTTTTTCCGTGATCGCCGAGCCGCTCGCGCGCGTGCATGTCGGCGGGCCGCGCTCCGCCCGCGCGTTCGCGGAGGGCGCGGAGATTTTTTTGGCAAAACACGACGCGGCCTTCGCGGGACGGCGCGCGTGGGTGCGCGGGAAGCATTTTGAAAACGTGGCGGCGAACGCTTTCGCGAACCGCGAGCATCTGCTCGGCTCGCGTTATCTTGTGAAATCGTTCGCCGCGAATCCGCGGCAAAGCCCCGCGCGACTCGCCGCGCTGCTGCTCGCGCCGGTGGATGCGCTGCTCGGCACTTCCCTCATCGGACGCGCGGCGGCATGGCGGCGCGCCCGCGTTTCGATCCCGGAATGAAGTTTCTCTTTCTCTCCAGCTACGCGCATCTCGCGCTCGATCCCGCGGAGACGCGCGTGTCCGGCGGCGCGGAATTGCAGGTGGCGCTGCTGGCGCGGGAACTCGCGGCGCGCGGGCATGATTGCGTGCTCGTGTGTGGCGAGCACGGGCAGGCGGATGATCGCGTATTGCAAGGTGTGCGTGCGCGACTCGGCGGAAAATTTCAGACCGGCGGAATTGCGGACACGCTGCGCGCGGTGCCGCGCGTGTTTCGCATCGTCGCGGAGGAGCGCCCGGATTTCACTTTCGTCTTTGGCTGGACGACGTGGCTTTTTTTTCTGCTCTGGCCGCGGCGGCGCAGACATACGCGGCTCGGCTTTACGTGCATGTTGGACACGGAGGTGAACGGGGAATTTCGCCGCGAAAATCCGGTGCGCGGCGCGCTTTTCGAGCACGGCATCCGGCGGGCCGATGTGCGCTACGCGATCACCGACTACGAGGTGGAATGCTTCGCTCGCATGGGGCTCGACTCCACGCTGTACCGCCCGCTCATCATGCCGCGCACGGCGCCGCGCGCGGCGGAGAAGGACATCGATTTTCTCTGGGTCGCGCGCTGCCAGCCGATCAAGCGGCCCCACGCTTTTCTCGATCTCTGCGCGGTGCTGCCGGAGGCGCGCTGCACGATGATCGCGCCGAATGAAAACGCCGCGCTTTGGCAGAGCATCGCCACGCGCGCGGCGGGCTTGAAGAACGTGACGTTTCTCGAGCGCGTGCCGTACGGCGAGGCGCAGGCTTACTACGATCGCGCGCAGGTTTTCGTGAACACCTCAACGTGGGAGGGATTTGCGAACTCGTTCATCCAGGCCGGGCAGGGCAGGACAGCGATCCTTTCGCTCGCGGTGAACACAGACGGGCTGCTCACGCGATTCGGTGCGGGCCTTTGCGCGGACGACGATCCCGCGCGCTTCCTCGAGGCCGCGCGTGCGCTTTTTCGCGACGCGAATACGCGCGCCGAAATGCAGGCAGGCGCGGGGCGGTTCGTCGCCGAGTGGCATGACAATGTGCGCAACGTCGATCGCTTTCTCGCGGGGCTGCCCGAGAATTCCGCTGGCTATTCCCCATAATTTTTCGCGATTGTCCCGATTGCCAATGGACAACCCATCGGTGGCCGCCCCCGTTCGGCCCCTCAACCAAACCAAAAAAACAAATCCCATCAATGAAACTAAATCACCTGTTCGCCATCGCCGCCGCCGGCTCGTTCGCGCTCGTCGCGTGCGACAAACCATCCACGACGGCCATGGAAGAAAAAGCCACCGACGCCAAGGCCGCTGTGGACAAAAAAATGGAGGAAGTGAAGGACGCCGCGAAAGAGAAAGGGGCGGACGCTTCCGCCAAGATCGACAAAGCCGCTGAGGATGCCAAAGTCGTGGATGCCGCAAAGGACGCTGCAACGCCGACTCCCCCGGTGCCCGCTCCGCCAGCGCCGGACGCTCCTGCGGTGCCGGATGCTCCAAAGTAAATCGAGTCGGATTTAGATCCGTCAGCAGCCCCGGTCGCGCAGTGCGAGGCCGGGGCTGTTTGCGTTTTTAGGCGGGATTTTTCAGCCCGACGCCCTCGTGGTTGAGCACTTCGAAGATGTGGCGCAGCAGCGTGCGGTAGTGGGCCTGCACCACGACATCGTTCGACTCGCGCTCCAGCGCGAGGAAATCCTCGTAATCCTCCTGCAACTTCAGCGCGAGCAGGGCGCGCAGCGCGGCGTCGGGATCGGTGACGGGCTGATCGGAACTGACGCCGAAACTCGCGGCGCGATCCTCGGAATCCGCCGCGAGATCGTCGATGCGCTGTTGGAGTTCCGTGTTGCGCAATTCGAGCTGCTGATTGAGCCGCGCGAGTTCCTCGATCGTCGGCTCGCCCTCAACGATCGGCGCACTGGCGCGCTCGGTGCGGCGCGGACGGCGGTCGGAGTCGCGATCTTTGAGTTTGTTTTGCGCGGTCTTCAGTTCCGCGCGCAAGTAGGCAACGTGCGCGTCGATCTGCCGCAGGGCGTCGCCGACATTGAGATTCGCCGCGGACTGGCTGCTACGCGCGACCCGCGGCGGCTGCTCGCGCGGCGGCTGCTCCCGTTGCATCGGTTCCCGCGGTGCTTGCTCACGTGGCGCTTCCTCGCGCGGAGGCATCGTTTTGGAAACATAGACGGGATACTGCCGGGATGGCTTTGGAGCTTCGTCATCGTCTTCATCCTCATCGTCCTCGTCCTCCAAATCCTGCGTGCCTGCTTCATCGGTGGGAGGTGCTTCACTTTCGGAAAGATCACCGGCGGGTTTCTCCGCCTGCTCGGGCTCTGGTGCGGGCGCTTTCAAGACTGCCGCGATTTCCTCCGGCAACCCGGCGACTTCCTTGTGCAAAGCCGCCTGCCATTTCGCCGTCCAGCGCGCGACTCCGTTCTTCACTGCTTCGAGCGCGGATTCGTGGAGCTTTTCCAGCCGTCCGGCCTCCGCCGCCCACTTGAGCACGCCGAGCTGCGTGACCGGCGGATGCGGCAGCGAGAACGCCGCGAGCAGCGCGCAATGCACGAGCGCATCGGCATCGGCGGGCTTCAACTCCGCGAGCGGAAAACCGGCGAGCCACGGTTTCGCGCGTCCGATGAAAACGCTCGCAAACATCTGCGCATCCTTCGTGGCCAGCGCGCCGGATTCCTTTTCGCGAAGATCGCGCGCGACCCCGACCGCGAGCTTTGCGGCGGACGCGGCATCCTGCTTGAAAAGGCCGCGCGCGAGGCTCAGGCGCAGGCGGCGCGCGGAGTCGGCCTCGTCTTTCGCGAGACCGGAAAAAAGCTGGGTGCGAAATCCGGCGGTGAGTTCCGGCCACGCGACGGTGACGCCATTCACCGCGACCATCCACGCGAATTTCGGGAGCAGCTCGATCGTGAAGGCCACGCCCCCGCGCCCGTCGAGCAGGCACGCCTTGATCGCCTGCGCGGCCTCGGCTTCCTCGGCGGCGGAAAGGCGGCCCTTTTCGGCGCGCGCGGCCAGTTCGGCGAGGACATCCCTCGGCGAAGACGCCCCGGCATCCTTGGCGGGATCGGGATCGGAGGCGGCTTCCGGCGCGGAAGCGTCGGTGTCGGGTTGAGTTTCGAGCGGAAGTTCAGGCGCGGTGTCGTCCGCGGGCAAAGTCGAATCCATGAGTGCTGTAAGTGCGGGCTAATGAGCGCGGGCCGTGCCGGGAACGCGAGGAAAAAAGTGCGGACGCATCACAAAGCGCCCTTGGCGCGCGGCTTCTATTCCGGCGCGGATTTGCCGGAGTCGAGTTTGGCCACGCGCAGGTCACTGAGCCGTTTGCTGATTACAAACGTGTTGTTGTCCCCGAGTTTCGCCCACGGGCCGTCCGGCACTTCACTGAAATCCACGAATTTCCAGTCCGTCACATCGGTGTCGCTCATGCCGAGATAATCGCGCACCGCTGGCGAGACATCGAGCCCGGCCCCTTTGTTGAGGTTTCTCTTCGGGCTCTCGTCGCCGAAGACATAAGCCGAATGATCCGTCCGGAACGGGCCGCAATCCTCCCACTGCGCATAGGAAACGCGGTCCTTAAATCGGATCGCGACCCAGCGCCCCTTGCACACGGTTTTTCCCGGCCCCTTGTAGTCTTCTTGAAACCACGGGATCACCTGCGCCGCCTCCGGCTTGTGGCCACCGGCCTGGATGTCGTTATACGGGAGCGCGACGTAGAATGGATTCTGATCCGGCACGAACGCCGCGGGCCGGTAGTCCACGCGCTGGCTCGCCTCCGGCGTGTCGGTGCCACCGTAATTTTTCGCCCACTGCACGTCCCAGGAGCTCACATGATTTGGCACCGGGTTGTTCTTCGTCGGCCTCTCGCCGACCCAGAATGTCGTCGTCACGATCTCGCGTTTCCAAGGGTAGCGGCCCTCGCAAACCGGCGGCGGAAACGCAGACCTCAGCGCGAGCCCGGCGCTCATCGGAGGCCAAAACACGATCACCGGCATCCAATCAGACGCCGGTGAAAAAAGGTTTGGCCCGCTATATCTGGCGAAATCCGGCACCGTGTCTTTGCCGCGCGAATGCGTCGGCGCGCGATGTTTTTTCTGCTTGGCCGTCGCGGGCTTTGGATGCGGCAGCGGGAGCATCGAGGCAATCGAAGCTGCCAGGATCGCAGTGGAGCGGAGGATTGTTTTCATAAGCGGGAAAAACTGAATTGCCCGGCCATGTCACCATGCGGAGACTCTACGCCCCGATGCTTGAGGCGCATCTCCTTTTTCCTGCCTGCGGCGACCCGCCGCAGCTACGGCGTGGCACCGCGATTTTCGCAACGCCCTATTCCCACGCGCACAGCGACTCGGCGTGCGCGGCACTGCCATCGCGCAGCCAGCCGTCGAGTTGGGCCTGATCCTTGATCTGCTGGCCGCGGCGGCGCGGGACGGCGATGAAGTGGCTGTCGATCTCGGGGAGCGCGGTCATGTCGCCCCAGAGTTTTTCAAATTGCGTGACGGGGAAAATATCCTCCTGACCGTGGCCCCAGCGTTTTTTCACGTCCTTGATCGTGATGTAGGTCGGCATCTTCGCGGCGAGATTGCGGATCGCGGTCGTGATTTTTTCCTCGGTGTCCGCGCCGGGTGCGAAGTCTTCGCGTGTGAGATCGAACGCAGCGAGCAGCGGGTCGAGCGCGATCCAGGTCGTGAGCGTGTTGTAGTAGGTGAGGTCGAACTCGATTTCCTCGCGCGGCATGGCGAGACCTTCGACGAGGCGCGGGCGACCATTCACGCGGGCGAGTCCGCCGCCGCGATCTTCTAGGCGGCGCGAGATGACCTCGAAGCTGAGGCACGCATTGCCGGCGATGTGATGGCCTAGAATGCCGGGGTCCACATCCGCACCGAGCGTGTCGATGTTGTGCAGGAGCAGATATTTTAGATTCGGCTGCGTGGCGAGAAGTTGGGCGAGCGTGCCGTTGCGGAAGAGGTTTGGAATTTCAAACCAATGGCCGACGGGGTGCATACATTGCAGCGGGAGATTGTCCGTGTAATCGCTCGCCTCGCCCGCGCCGCGCGCCCAGCCGATGAGCGCGTGGCGCAGGCTCTCGCGGACTTTTTGCTGCTGCTCGTCGAGTATCTGCTGCGGCATTTCCTCCCA
>JAYVRQ010000228.1:0-2015 GCA_043776145.1 Chthoniobacteraceae bacterium | reverse complement strand
GCGCGTGTGTCCGATATTTTGCTCACGATTTCCGATGCGCCGCTGACCGGCATTCGCGGCTGGCTCATCGACGCGCCCGAGTATGGCGGGCGGCTCCGTTCGTGGAGCGATGGCGCGATTATCGTCGATGCCGGGCAGATCGCGGAAGTCGGCGACTACGACACGCTCTCGAAAAAGCCGCGCGATCAACCAGTGCGCTGGCAACACTCGAATCGCGTCGCCATTTTCCCCGGCCTCATCGACCTGCACGCGCACGTCCCGCAATACCCGGCGGTGGCGCGCGGGACGAGCGATCTGCTGCCGTGGCTGCGCCAGCACATTTTTCCGCTGGAGCGCGAATTTACCGGCCCGCGCGGGCGGCGCGAGGCGGCGGCATTTTTCGCGGAACTCGCGAGGCAGGGCACGACGACGGCGATGCTTTACACGGCGATTTACGAGGACTCGTGCGACGCGGCTTTCGAGGCGGCGGCGAAATGCGGGATGCGCGTCATCATGGGGAAAATGATGATGGATGTCGGGAGCTACGGCGCGTTGCAGCCGAGCAAAATCCCCTCCATCTCGCTGCACGAAACCGAGCGGCTCTGCCGCAAGTGGCATGGCGCGGCGGGTGGCCTCATCGAGTACGCCGTGAGCCCGCGCTTTGCCGTGAGTTGCAGCGAAAAACTCATGCGCGCTGCTGCCGAGATCGCCGCGGCCACGGGCGCATACATCCAGACGCACCTCGCCGAAAACAGCGAGGAGATCGAGAAGGTGCGGCATCAATTCGCATGGGCGCAGGATTACACCGATGTGTACGACAAGTGCGGCCTGCTCACGCCGCGCACGGTGCTCGGCCACTGCCTCCATCTCAGCCCGCGCGAACGCGAGACGCTCGCCGCGCGCGGGGCGAACGTCGCGCATTGCCCGACGGCGAATCTCGTCCTCCGCAGCGGCATCCTTCCCCTCGACACCATGCGCGCCGCCGGTCTGCGCATCGGCCTCGGCAGCGATGTCGCCGCCGGTCCCGAGCTGAATCTCTGGCGCGTGATGCGCGGCGCGATCGAATCGCAAAAAGCGCGCTCCTTTTACGAGCCCAACGTGCAAATCCCCGCGCCCGCCGACGCGCTGCATCTCGCCACGCAGGGTGCCGCCGATGCGCTCGGAAAGGGCGCGATGCTTGGCAGCTTCGACATCGGCAAGGAAGCCGACGCGACCGTGATCGACTACGGCGCACTTCTGCCCTACCGCAAAAGTGCGAAGGGCACCGCCGATCTCACCGCCGAAGACGTGCTCAGTCTCTGCATCTATCGCGGCGGGCCGGAGGCCGTGGTCGAGACATACGTGCGCGGTCAAAGCGTCTATCGCTCGCCGCAGCCGGAGTTGTTTTGATGGAGCGGCGCTTTTGTTTAGCGAGCGAGGAGACGAAGAAATGTCTCCATCACCCTGCGCGAAACCTCTTCCTCAGCTTCACCAATCAACGTCAAGACGCGGCGGTTGATCGGACGGGCAAGGTCGCATCCGACGACGAACTCGTTATCCTCCCAATGCAGAATGGTGCGGGCCGGAGTGAGGTCGAGTTCGTCACTCAACGGACAGACGAGCACGGTGGGGATCGCGAGAAAAAGCGGATTTTGCAGCGCGATCAAATTGGGCTCCGCGGCTTTCTTCGACGTGAAAAGCTGAAGCCTCAGTCTTCATGAATCGGAAATTCCGCGTTGATTTTCAAAGTGCGGTTCACGACTTCGGGCGTGTAGGCGGCATTCAAGGAAACGACAAAAGCCTGCTCCGCCTCGAACCGCCGCTTTTCCACCTTGATCAGTTGCTGCACGAAAACGCTGCGCGGCAAGTTGCCCCGCAATTCGTCCACCAAGATGCAAGCAGACTGTGGCAGCGTCAGCGTGGAATGTTTCAGGGACCGACGCTGTCGTTTTGCTGCTTTCATGCACGCATCGTAATCGCGCGGCGTCACTTCGCCAGCAGTTCGCGCAGCTTCGCGGGGTCGGCGGTCGGGAGCTGGCAGACGAAATTTTCGCAGA
>JAYVRQ010000227.1:0-6507 GCA_043776145.1 Chthoniobacteraceae bacterium | reverse complement strand
CCACATGGACCACACTCAACGCGCCCTGATCGCCGCCCTCGCGCTGGCCGCCGCGCCGCTCGCTTTCGCGACCGGCGATTTTTACGAAGAGCCGCTGCCGACGCTTGCGGACGTACTGAAATTCGGCCAGCTCCCGGCAAAAACCATCCGCGACATCGCGCGCGACCAAGCCCCGCTGCCTCCCGATCCTGGCGAATTCGATTTCAAAAAAAACATCCTCGCGCTCGCGAAGCTGCCCGCCGCGCAGGCGCTCGCGGCGGTGGAAAAAATGCTGCCGGTTGCGCGCGCGAAGCAGACGGACAGCGGGCCGGGCCTCACGAATCTGCTGCACGATTTGCGCGATCTTTTTTCCGAGGCGAAAGCCGCGCCCGCCGAAGTCGCGGATTACGTCGAGTGGCGCGTCGCGCACCCGGAATGGTTTGGCTTTCGCTGGATCGAGGGAAAGGGCGAAGGCGGCGCGCAGCGCGCGTACGCGCAGGACGCCGATTTTCCTGAAATCGAGAAGCGCGCCGCCGCGGCGTCACCGGCTCTGAAGCCGCACTGGCTCTACCTTCGCGGCGCGGCGGGCTTCAAAGGCGGGAACGATTCGGAGTCGGAGGATTGGTTTCAAAAAGTGGTCGATGAATTCCCCGCGCATCCGCGCGCGGAGGCCGCTCAGTTCATGGTCGCGCGCTGCCTGCTTTCGCAATCGCGCACGCTCTCGGAAAACCCGGACACGACGCCGGGATTCGGTTACGTCTCGGACGATGAAATACGCGAAGAGGCGGCGAAAGCGTTTCGCGATTATCTCGCGAAGTATCCGACGGGCCGCTTCGCCGGAGACGCGCTCGGCTGGCTCGGCGGAGCGGCGTACGACGCGCACGATTGGGTCGGCGCGATCCGCTTTTACCTCGAGCAGGCCGCGCTGCCGGATCATCCCGAATTCGCCGCGCCCGCTTCGGCGATGGGCGAGAAGGCGCTCTCGCGTCTCGCGTCCGCGCCTGACGACGCGAAATTCGCGGACCTCGCGAAAACTCCGGCGGCGGCGCTCGGGCTCGTGTATCTCATCCTGAACACGAGCGAGGCGGACGACTTCAACGGCGAGATCGATCCGCCCGATGAAGTACGCAAATGGCGGCGCGAAATCCTGCCGCGCGTGGGGAAGGCGATCGCCGCGAATGAAGCTCTGTACAAGGATGCGGCGTGGCGACCGTGCTACCTCGCGATGCTCGCGGTGGCTTCGAGCGGGGCAGGGGATCAGGACGAGGCGCTGCGCCTGGTGAATCTCGCGGGCGCGGCGAAGAGCGACGATTTGCTCTTCGCGCGCGGGCTCGTGTTGCAGCGGGCGAAGCGCGCGAAGGAATCGGCGGCGGCTTACGAGGAACTCATCAAGACATTCCCAAACAGCGCACTCGCGCCGGAGGTCGGTTTCCGGCTGGCGTTCGCACTGTTCGACGATCATCGCGCGGGCGAGGCGCTCGTGATGTTGCTCAAAGCCGCGCCGAAGGAAGGCGGGCATTTCATCGACCCGGATCTGCATCCGGTGCTGAGCCCGCTCGATCCCGCGCAGTTCGGGCAGCTTGCCGACGCGATCTTTAATTTCGCGCCCGTGCCCGAACTCATCGCGGGCGCGGAGACGCCGGGACTCGATCCGTTGCTGCGGATGCAAATCACCGAAGTCATCGCACAGCGATTGCTCGCGAAGGAGCAGTTCGACGAGGCGAAAAAATATGTGCCGCCTGCGCAGTGGAGCGTGGTCGCGGAAAAAATCGCGACACTCACCGCCGCCGCGAAATCCGCCCAGGCTCCGGCGCAAAAAGCCGCCGCGTGTCTCGCGCTCGCCGATGCGTGGGCGGCGGGGCGCGGCAGGCTGCTGACCGCGCCGCTCGACACCGAGGAGCGGCGGCGGAAATTTTTTCGCGACGAACACGCGGAGGCCAATGTGCGCCGCGCGGCGAATGCGCAGGCGCTGAACGCGCCGCCCGCCATTTTGCTCGAACTCGAAAATCGCGACGAACTGCGGCACGCCTTCAACTGGTGGCTCGAAGCCTCCGACGCGCAGCCGAAAACGCCTGTCGCCGCGCAGGCGCTTTGGCGTGCGTTGCGCGCGATGCCGCTCATCGCGGACGTGTCGCCCTTCCACCGGCAGCGCGCGGCGGCGAAAAACTGGGGCGACGTTTCACGCAAGCTGTACGAGCGGCTGCGCAAGGAACACCCGGCTTCCGAGGAAGCGCGCAAGCTGGCGGTGTCTTGGAATTTTCCCCCGCCGCCGAAGGAGGAAGGGGAAGACAGAAACACGGACGCCCCACCGGCCTGGGAGGGTTTCAACATCGGCGAAGCGGCCGCCGGTCGCGACGATTCGCTGGCCGCGGATATTCTCGCGCTGAAAAATCGCGCGGCGAGGAATGACGCGGCGACGATGAAGAGGATCACGGCTGACTTGCAGCAGCAGGCGCACAAAAGCCTGACCTCGCTCGAAGCATCGCCGCTGGTGAACTACGTCGATGACCTCGCGCTTTTTTTCAGCGAGCGCGATCCCGGCGATGCGGTGCGGGCGCGGTATGTCGAGTTGCGCACGCAGGCGCTGCAACTCTCGGTGTTCGGTCCGGGCGGTGTGCCGGATGGGCTCGGCCCCGTCACGGTTTCCGACGCCGATTTGCACGCGGAGATTGCGAAGGCGCTGGCCGATCCAGCGATGCGGAATGCGGCGGATTACCTCGCGTATCTCGATTGTGCGGTGGTCGCGAACGAGATTCAGGACATGCCTTTTCCCGGCGTGGACAAGGACGGCGAGAAGCTGACGTATCGCTCGCGGGATTACGCGGCGCTGGAAAAAGTGACGCGCGCGTTTTTGGAAAAATATCCGCGCAGTCGCAAACGCGAAGCCGCGCTGCTGCTGCACGCGAAGTCGCTGAGCCTCGGGATGAAGACGCGCACTTTCGATCGCGGCGCCACATGGCCCGCCGCGCCGCGATGGGAAGGCGGCTCCGATCCGGTGACGACGGAGCAGATTCCCTTCGACGCCCGGCGGCTCAAGGATGCGCTGGATCAATACGACAAGGAGTTCCCGCGCGGGCGTTACGCGAAAGAGATTCGCGATTTTCGTGCGGCGTTCGCGGTGCGGCTGCGGGATTGGAAGGCGACGGTCGCGCGGACGGTGGATCAACTCGACGACGCAGCGAAGCCGTCGCTGCGGGAAGATGCGGACAAGCGGCTGACGGAAATTTTCAACGCGCTGTCCGATGAAACGGCGCGACCGGAATTGCTCGCGGCGATCAAGGCGAATCCGCGGGCGCGGGCGCGGCTGACGGAGTTCATCGATGGCGGTGGCGGGGACGCGATGTTCGGGTGCATGACGGCGTGGCTGCGCGAGCAATTGGCGGGGCGGTGATGGCGCGGGCGCGGTTTCCGGGGAGCGCGCGCGTCTCGCGTGCTGGTTTCGGCGTCCCGCCGAAACGGACTTTCAAAACGAATCGTTTCAGATTTCGTTCACCGGATTCGCAGCGACGCGGCAGGGAAGTTCGTTGAGGCGGGACGCCTCAACCAGCACGCGAGACGCGCGCGCTCCCCGGAGCTCGCGGACGCGCGCGCGTGTGCTACAGCGAACGTGCGACGAAGGCGGCGAGCGCGGTGATGTCGGTGGCGTGCTGGCGCGCGGCGGGGGCTTTCATTTGGAAAAGTTCGCCGTCTTTCCAAATCCAAGCGTCGGGATTGTAGGGGCCGACTTTCGCGGGATCGCTCCAGGTGTGGATCGAGATGAGGCGCGGGGTGAACGCGGCGGCGATGTGCATCGGGCCGCTGTCCACGCTGACGACATAGCTCGCGCGGCGCAGGAGCCAGATGAGTTCGGCGAGCGTGGTCCGGTTCAAAAGATCGGTGACGTTCAGAAGCGGCGGCACGCGCTCATCCGTGCGGCCCGCGAGGACGATGTGCGCCGGTGCGAGCGCGCGGCAAAACTCGACGACATCGGCGACGCTGAGCGATTTGCCTTTCCCGCGTGAAAACGGGTGCAGAACGATGAATGGTTCGCTCGCCAAAAATCCGGCTGGCTCTGGGCCGTGCGGCAGCGCCCATTCGAGTTTTGCGGGAAGGTCGATGCCGAGCGCGCGGACGAGCGCGAGGTAGCGATCGACGGCGTGTGTGCAGCCGGAGACATCCGTGCGCTCGTCGTAGAAATGCCGCGCACCTTCCCGCGCATCCGACAAGCCGACGATGCGCCCGTCTTCGCCGCGGCAAAGTTTCGAGATGAGCGCGCTGCGGAGGAGTCCCTGAAAGTCGAGCACGAGGTCAGCGTTGATCCTCTCGCGCAGCGCGCGCGCCCACGGCGCGATGCGCATCATCCCGCGCACGCCGCGAAAATCGCGCCGTGGAAAAATCACGACTTCATCGACATGCGGGTTGCCTTCGAGAAGCGGTGCCCATTCGGGATTCACAATCCAGCGCAGATGCGCGTCCAGCCAGTGAGCCTTGATCGCCGCGACGGCGGGAAGCGTGTGGACGATGTCGCCGAGCGAACTCGGCTTTACGACGAGGATTTCTTTCGGCGCGCTCAAGTCGGTGCCCGCCGCAATCACCAGCGGACGCTCTACTTTCCCAACGCCAGCCGATCCGCGAGCCGTTGCGGCAAGCCGGCGTCCACGATCTTATCCTGCGCGGTATAGATGTCGTACTCGATGCGACGCAACTCCACGAGCTGCCGGTCTGGATGGTAGATGCAATAGCTTGCGTGCCAATCGCCATCGCGCGGCTGGCCGACGCTGCCGACATTGATGAAATACTTTTTTCCCTGCTCGACGGTGAGCTTGTCGAGCGTCTGGCTTTTCACCGAACCGTCGCGGATGTAGGCGCGCGGGGCGTGGGTGTGGCCGTAGAAACAAAGTTGCGTGTGCTGGTAGTTGAAGCTCGCGGCGGCATCGAGCTGGTTGAAGACGTAGCCCCATTTGTGCGGGGTATCGAGCGTGGCGTGGACGATCGTGAAGTCGCGCACCTGGCGCACCATTTTGAGATCGCGCAGCCATTGTTTGTCGGCCTCGGTGAGCTGGCGGCGCGTCCAGTTGATCGCCTCCTCGGCGAGCGGATTGAAGCCGGAGAGGTCGTCGGTGAGCGACGCCTGCTCGTCGTGGTTTCCTTTCACGACGGGGCATTCGAGCTTCTGGATGATCTCGACGCACTCGTGCGGGTTCGCGTTGTAGCCGACGACATCGCCGAGGCAGACGTAGTGCGTGACGCCGTGCGCTTCGGCGTCTTTGAGGACGGCTTGCAGGGCTTCCAAATTGGCGTGGATATCTCCGAAAATGGCAAATCGCATGAGGGACGGGATCAGGGAATTTGCGGACTATAAATCCTCTGTTCTGGAGGAACACTCAATTTTTCCTCCAACTCGCGGAGCTTGGTTTTCAGGGTTGGCACGCGCTCTTGCTCGCCCATTTTATAGAGCGCGACCAGCTTTTCGTATGCCTCGCGCTCGTGGCCGGGGCATTCGCTGAGGCGGAAAGCGGCGAGCCTTTTCACGTAGGGGAAGGCATCGGGGAAGGTCGCTGCTTTCGCGAAATAGTCGGCGGCTTTGCAGGGATCGTGCATCCGCTGGTCATACAGCGCGCCCAGCTTTTCGTAGAGAAAACCTTTGTCGGGATTGTTCTGGATGCCGCGCAGCAGCATGTCTTCGCCGATCTCGGCGTACTCGCGCGCGGCCTTGATGCGGAGCGCCTCGCGCGGCTGGGTTTCGTCGTAAAGCGCGGACACATTTGCATTCCACGCCATGTGCCACGCGGCCATGTCCCAGAACATCGTGCAGCGTGGCTGGAGCGAGGTGACGGTGTCGAGGAGCAGCTTCATGCGCCCCCATTCGGTGCGCTCCCACGCCGAGTGCGCCTGAATCCACACGCCGTCGGCGACGGTCGCGCGGAAGCCGCTGAGCGCGGCGAGGAAACCCATCTGGCCGAGTTGCTGGCGGAGATCGAGGTTGAGTTGCGCGCCGTTGAAGTACGCGGCGCGGTGTTCGTCAGCGAGGCGCTGCTCGAAGTGCATCCGGGCGGCGCCGAAGGCGAGAATGATGGCGAGGGCGAGGAGGCGCGTCTTCACAGTTCCTTATTCGCGAACATCAAATACCCGACCAGCGTGTAGATGAACACGTAGCCGCACCCGAGCCCCGCCGTTTTCAGGAACATGACGAGCGAGACGGCGTTCCCCACGACGATGTCATCGACGAGATTAAAAAGCTGGAAATCCGGGAACGCGACCGCGACGAGTCCGAGGAACGCCTTCAATATCGGAGAAGCTTCGCCGCCTCCGGGAATGGCTCCCAGCCAGTATTCGCGGGCGATGGGCTGGACGTGGCCGATGAGATACATCATCACGGAAACGATGATCGTGAAAATCCACGACGATGCGAAAGTGGAGAGCAGCAGCGTCATCGCGGCGACGACGGCGGCCTTCAGGTAGATGATCGCGATGCCGGGGAGCAGGTTGATGTTGAAGGTGAGCGCGCGCACTTCGCGGAGCGCGGCGTCGAGGTCGGCGGGCGGGGTC
>JAYVRQ010000226.1:0-6518 GCA_043776145.1 Chthoniobacteraceae bacterium | reverse complement strand
CCTTGTCGGAAAGCGCGAGGATTTGATCGCCCGCAAGGATGACTTGTCCGGGGCCGAAGCCGGGTTGCTCCCACTTCACGGTGCCGTTCACGATGTCGATGCACTTCACCGGGCCGCTGCCGTATTCCTTGAATTGGAACATGCCGTACAGGTGGCCGTCCTTGAGGATGGGCGTGCTCCAGTGATTCGCGAGCGGCTTGTCGCCGCGCATCCGGTAAATCTCGGTCGCGCTCCATGCGTCGCCGCTTTTCGCGATGCGCACCGCGCCCGCGCCGATGCCGTATCCGGCGGAGCAATAGACGATGTCGCCCGAAACGACGGGCGAGGCGGCGGTGGAGATTTTGTAGTTAAAATTGTAACGCCAGAGTTCCTTGCCGGTTTTGGGCTCGACGGCGAGCAGGCCGGATTGCAGGAAGAAAATGATTTGCCGCTGGCCGAGGATCGTGGCCGGGACGGGCGTGGCGTGCGTCATCTTTTCGTCGAACGCCTTCCACGCAACCTTGCCGTCCTTCGGGTCGATCGCGAGCAGCGATTCGCCGGGGCCGCCGCCCGCGACATAGAGCATTCCGCCTTCAAGCAGCGGCGAGGCGGCGTTCTGCCACTGGATGTTGCGGCCCGTGTGTTCGGCGATGAGGTCTTTGGTCCACGCGATTTTTCCCGCCGCGGCGTCGAAGGATTGCAGGACGAGTTTTGAGGAGAGCGTAAAGACGTGTGCGCCGTCGCAGGTCGGCGTCGAGCGCGGGCCGTCGCCGCCTTTGTTGTCGTTCGTGCCGGAGTCGCCGCCGCCGTCGAATTTCACCGAGCCGAGCGGCGCGGCCCAGAGTTCCTTGCCGGTGTTCGCATCGAGCGCGAGCAGGGTTTCCTGCGCGGCACCGTCGATGTTGCGCTGGATGAGCGTGAACGCGCGGCCTGCCGCGACGCTGAACGAACTGAATCCATCCGCCGTCGGCACGCGCCAGAGCACCTTCGGTCCCGTCGCGGGCCAGGGTTTCGCGATCTTCTCCGCCGTGCGCCCGTCGCCGGAGAGGCCGCGGTATTGCGGCCAGTCGGCGGCGTGCAGTGGGAGGATGGCGAGGCTGAGTGCGGTGAGTGCGATTTGGGTTTTCATGGATGGGTTGCTGGAAGGATGGCGAGGTCGTCGAAGCGGATCGGCGTCCCCGAAAATGGGCTGCCCCAAAGGCCGGGGCGTCCGGCGGAGGGCTCGTCTTTTTCCTCGATCGCGAGGCTCCACTGCGCAGGCTCGGCGGCGGTCGCGGGCCACGCTTTCCCCTCGACCGCCCACGCGCCGGCGGGCGTCTTGCGGACTTGAATGCGCAGGCTGGTCCACGCGCCGCCCGTCCACTCGAAGGGCGCGCTGGCTTTCACCTCGTCGCCTTTGAAAATCTCGAGCGCCTTCTTCGCCGCGCTCACTTGCAGCCGCCAGCCGCCAGCGCCGTTCACGCTGAGGCCGAACGCGGGAAATTTGCGCCCCGTTTTCGTGCCGAAAAATTTCGCGCTCACGCTGAAGCCGTCTTTTTCCGACGGGCCGAAAAGCGCGCCGAAGGTGTCGAGCGGCTCGCCCGGCAGTTCGAGCACTTTGTTCGCGCCATCCTGCCGCACAATGAATGCGCCGGAGATGACGAGGAAATCCTTCGGTACCTTCCCGACTTCCGCGGACTCGAAATCGTTCGCGTAAACCGGCTCCGCCGCCGGTGCAAAAACCGGGAGCGCGAGGGCAAGAAATGCGGACAGGTGAAGGCGGTTCATCAAGAGGACGCGCAGGGAAACACAAAGCGGCTGCGCGTGTCCAGAACGAGACCGCACGCCCGGCGCGATCTTAGGAACCAAGGCGGAAGCCGTTACTTTCTCCCCGCCTTCCCCTGGCACTTCACGCAGATGCCGAAAATCTCGAGGGTGTGCGTCACGCTGGCGTAGCCTTTTTTTCGGGCGAGACGTTCGAGGCTTTCGACGACGCACCGGTCGAGCACTTCCACGCTGCTGCACTTGCGGCAGATGATGTGGTGATGGTGCCCGTTGCCGGTGTTGAATTCGTAGCGGTAGGCACCGTCGCCGAAGTCGCACCGGCGCACGAGATTCAATTCCTCGAAGGCCGCGATGACGCGATAGACGGTCACGATGTCGCACCCGCCGTTTTCCAAGCGCCCGTGCAATTCCTCGGCGGTGAACGGGCCGTGTTCGTGCGTGAGCAGAGTTAGGATCGCCCGCCGCGGTTCGGTGATGCGCTGCCCGTTCGCGCGCAGCGTCCCGATGGCCGACTCGAGCTGGGCGCAGCAGGAGGAACCGGTGTGAACGTGGGAAGGCATGGCGGGCACCCATAACGAACGCGCGGCGTTTTCACAATGGCCGGGAAATTTCCGCTTTCATCGTGAGGCGCATCGGAGTTTGACAATCCTTGGCGAAGCGGTGTGCTTTGTGCGTCTGCATGTCGCGAGACTGCCGCCAAAATTCCATGCGCAAATCGACCCTCACGCTTTCCACGATCGGCTTCCTCGCGGCGGTGTGCCGGGGCGCGCCGGTCGAGGACATCAAGCCGCCGTTCGGGCTGATCTGGGGGGAATCCAGCGAGCGTCTCGAACGGCTGCTGAAAAATGCGAAGGCGACGATCGTCGAGAAACGCAACGTCGAAGGGCGCGATGCGTGGGATGTCGAGGGTCTGCCGCAGGCGGGGTTGAAGCGCACGGTTTTTTACTTTCGCACGGGAATGCTTTGCGAGGTGGAACTGCAATATCAGCGCGAGAATTGGGATCAGCCGAAATACGATGAATACATGGGCCAGATTCGGCGGAGCATCGAAAAGCGTTTCGGTCCGGGGCAGCTCATCGCGCGGAAGACGGAGCCGGAGGGCGATGTGGAGCAGACAGTCGTGGGCTACAAGTGGAACAAGAACAACACGGTGATCGAACTTTTCTATTACAGCGCGCAGAAGGAATCGAAGGTGTTTCGCACGCTGAGTGTTCACTATCGGGCGGAGTGAAAGCGCGCCGCCCGCCGGACACCGCGGACATCATCGCCGGCGTGCGCGCGATCTACGCGGAACTCGCGGCGCGGCCCATTGAGCGCGCGTGTGTGCGCCGGACGGAGTGCTGCCAGTTCAAGCTGACGGGGCGCACGCCGTATCTCACGAAAGGCGAGGCGCTCACCGCGGCGAAGGCGCTGCGCGCGACGGGACGCACGCGCGTTTCCGAACGCACCGACGGCGCTTGTCCGCTGCTGGACGCGCAGGGGCGCTGCCTCGTTTACACCGACCGTCCCTTCGGATGCCGCACCCATTTTTGCGCCGCCGCGGGCGGACCGTATGCGCGCCGCGAGGTCAGCGATTTGATTCACCGGCTGGAAGACATCGACGCGCAACTCGGCGGCGACGGCGGGCGTCCGCTGCCTGCGGCAGTGACGGCGGCGCTGGGTTCGGTGTAGCGAGCGCGCGGTGAGTCATGGAGTTTCCACCGCTTATTTTTGAAGACGGCAGCCTCGCCACTGCCGAGCCTGCGCTGATGGATGCGCTGTGGGCGGACGGCTGGCGGCACTTCGGTTCGCACTTCTTTCGTTACAGCGTGTCGCAGGCAGAGGACGGATCGTTACAGCGCATCCTGCCGCTGCGGATCGACCTCGCGGAATTTCGCCCGTCGAAAAGTCAGCGGCGCATCCTGCGGCACAATGCGGACCTCACCGTTCGCATCGCGCCCGCCACAGTCGATGCGCAGCGGGAGGCGATGTTTCAGCGACACAAGACGCGCTTTAGTTCCAACGTCCCCGAAACATTGCGGAACTTTATGCCCGAGCCCGACCCATCGGCGGCTCCGTGTGAATGCCGTGAGATTCAGCTTTGGGAAAACGATCGCCTGATCGCTGTGAGTTACCTCGATCTCGGTCGGGATGCGGCTTCGAGCGTCTATGCCATCTTCGAGCCCGAGGCGGCACGCCGCAGTCCGGGCATCTACACACTTATACAAGAGATCGAACTAGCGCGCGCAACGGGCCGGCGTTTTCTGTATCTAGGCTATGCGACTTTCGAGCCTAGTCATTACGACTATAAAAAACACTTCCACGCCGTGCAGCGTTTCGACTGGCTCGGGAACTGGGTTCCGCTGACGGCTACGGCTGCCTCGTGAATTTGTGCAGGTGCCCAAACTGGGTCCACTCCGCCACCAGCACGTTGCCATCCTTGTCGATCGACGCGCCGTGCGGGGAATTGCAGATGCCTTCCTTCCACTGATCCTGCGGAAGACCATAGTTGGCGCGCTGGCGGGGATTGGGATTGTCGCCGAGTTGCGCGACGATTTCCCCAGCTTTGTCGAGCACGGTCACGCGGCCTTGGAGTTCGGGGAACACGGCATACTCGCCGCGAATATGCACCGCCGCAGGCATCCGCAGATCGCGCTGGATGACTTTCACGAAGTTCCCATCGAGATCCCAATGCTCGACGCGGTTGCTGTTCCGATTGCATACAAGCAACAGCGGCTTTTCCCCGCGCGTGTCCAACGCGATACCGTGGCACGTATTGAAGTGCCCCTCCTCCTCCCCCGGCCCGCCAAAAGCTTTCACGAACTTCCGATCCTTGTCGAATTTTAGGATATAGTTAGCACCATACCCATCGGCCACGAAGATAGACCCATCCGGCCCGACGGTCACGGCACATGGGTTGAAGTTTTTCTCCTCCTTATAGATGCCAGCTTCCGCCGGAAACTTGATGACCCATTCCTGCGTGCCATCCATCTTGAACTTGATGACTTCGTGATTCGCCGGGCGCGCGGCATAGATCACCTCCGCCCCATTCTCCTCGCGGATTTCCAACCCATGAATTTTCTCCGGCCCAAAGGCGCGAAGGTATTTTCCATCCGGCGAAAAGACGACGATGCCGCGTTTGGTGTCGGTAGTGACATACAGATTGCCCGCCTTGTCGATCACCAGTCCGCCATGACACGGACCGAGCGGCTCCCCGCCGGGCGTGGCCTCGAAGAAGTTTGGCGCGATGGCAAATTTCAACTCGGCGGAGAGTGCTGTCGTGGAAACGAGAGAGGTCAGGCCGAGCAGGAGCAGCCCGATTCGGTGGAGTGGCTTGGTCGTGAAGGAAGGGTGGGGTTTCATAGGTTGGTGAGTTGGTATTCTCACGGTCGCGATTTGCAATCGTGGAAATAACCGCGCCGACCGGGCGCTGCTTATTTCGCCACAGTCTCGACGCCGTAGCTGCCGAGCGGGGTCCAGAGGCCGGTGTCGAGTCCGCCGTCGGCGTGGGTCAGGTCGGGCCACACCCAGCCGTCGAATTGGTATTCGCCGAGGCTCTCGAACTTCGCGGGGTCGGTGGCGTCGAAGAGATGCAGCGTGCGGCTGTCGCCCTGCGTGACGACGAGGTTGCCGAAGACATAGAGCGAGGTGTCGTGCGCGGCTTCGATGCTGCCGAGCGCGCGGAATTTCCCGGCGTCGTCGAGCTTCCACGCGGCGAGCGTGCTGAGCTTGGGATTTTCCTCCAATGTGCCGCCGCCCCAGATGGGATCGGCGGCGAGCTTTTCCGTGGTGGAGGGAGCCGCGAGGACCGGCCAGCGCCAGAAGCGCGCGGGCTGGCCGTCGAGGGTGAAAATCGTTTCGCCATGAATCGAGACGGGCTGCCAGACGGAGGCGAGCGCGAGCGTGTCGAGCAGATGCGCGGCGGTGCCGTCGAAGGCGCTGACTTGCAGCGCGCTTTCGCCGGTCTTCGGCGTCCCGGCGGCGAGGTCGTAATTTCGACCGATGGTGAAGAGCAGCTTGCCGCCGCGGGCGAGGCCGGTGAGTCGGCCGGGGAGATTGATCTGCGTGTCGGCAACGACTGGCGCAGCGGGATCGGCGTAATCGACGCGGACGAGAAAATGACGCTGCGCGCGCGGGGATTCGGGCTTGGCGGGACCGTCCGTGTTCCCGGCGTCCGTGTTGGTCGCAGGCTCGACGTTTCCGAGGAATTTGTAGCTGAGGTAAATTACGCCGTCGGCATCGAAGGGATCGCTCAAATCCCAAGGCTGCTCGGCTCCCACTTTGATGTCGGACAAAAATTTCGGGGCGCGCGGGCGCGTGAAATCGAAGGCGAGGAGGCGCGGGCAGTTGGCGTAGTACCAGCGCGTGCTCCAGTACCCCGGCGGATCGACGAGGCCGCTCCCATCATTCTGCGCGGCGGGGTCGTACCAGAGGTGACCCACCCAGTTCGATCCGCCGCCGGAGCCCGCCCAGACAAGGATGCCGGGGCTCGGCCAGAACGGCGTGAGGTCGCCGTACGCGAGCTTCGTGCGGGTGGAGACGCTGCCGAGCAGCGGGAACGCGGGGAGGTGTGCGAGGTCGAAGGCGGACACGGTGAGTTCGTGTTTGGCGATTTCACCGGACGCGTCGTCGTAGCCGATCTCGCCCTGCGCGACATACAGGATGTCGTCCTTCACCGTCGCGCCGAGCACGGGGACGTTCGCGAGATCGAGCGAGGTGAGCGTGTTGTCCGTGTCGTCGCCAGGCGAGACGCTGAGCAGCGGCGCGCGATGATCGCCGTAGTCGGCGGAGCCGCC
>JAYVRQ010000225.1:0-2030 GCA_043776145.1 Chthoniobacteraceae bacterium | reverse complement strand
TAGGAGCCGGTGTTCGCCGCCCATTCGCGCATGGGCTTGGTGGGTTCCTCGATGGAGATGAGCACGCCGATGGAGGCGGCGTTCTTCGTCACCACGCTGTCGAGCGCGCGCACGTCGTCGAGTTTCAGGTGCCCGCCTTTTACGGAGAAGATGATGGACTGCGGCTTCTCCTTCGGGTCGGGGTGGTCGCGGAAGAGAATCTTGCCATCCACGCCGCCATCCGCGCCTTTCTTTTCCTCGACGGGCCGCGCGCTCACGAGGCCGAGCGCCCACCATTGGAATTGATATTTGTTTTCCGCCGCGAGTTGCCGCGCGCCGGAAAGATCAGTCGGTTCGCCGACGACTTTCATTTTCAAATCCGCGCCGTACGTGTCGCGCAGCCGACCTTTGATGAGCGTGATGGCGAGATGCGTGATGTCGATGCCGATCCATTTGCGCCCGTGTTTCTGCGCCGCATCGACCGTGGTACCGCAGCCGCAGAAGGGATCGAGCACCACGTCGCCTGGATTGCTGCTCGCGAGGATGATGCGCTCCAGCAGCGCGACGGGTTTTTGCGTCGGGTAGCCCATTCTTTCCTGATGCCACGAACGAAGCGCCTCCACGTCATTCCACAGGTCTTGCATAGGCATCCCTTTCGCCTCGTCGAGAAATCGCTTCCGGCGAGGGATGCCATTTTTCGTATAGAAGATGCGGCCTTCTCCATCGAGTCTTTCCATCGTCGTGACAGGGCATCTCCAGACTCTTTTGATGCCCTTCCATTCGTACTCGTATCCGCCTCCAGTCAGTCCCGCCGCGCTCAAATTATCCGACATGAAACGCCGGCCGTCGGTATCGACGTAGCGGTAATACTGCTCCACGTAGTCGTCGGAATACTTTTGGAAGAGTTGATTCCAAAGGAAGTCATCGCTGCGTGAGTAGAAAAAGATGGTGTCGTGCGTGGAGCCATATCGCCCTGCATCGGAGTGTCCGCTCGTGCGTTTCCAAACGATCTCGCTGCGAAAATGTTCCGCGCCAAACACGCCATCGAGCAGCAGCTTCAAATAATGCGAAGCCGTCGGATCGCAGTGCAGATAAAGCGACCCCGTGGACTTCAGCACGCGGCGCAGTTCGACGAGGCGCGGGGCCATCATCGCGAGGTAGGCCATCATGTCGTTCGGCCCGAGGATTTCCATGAAGGCGCGCATCACGCCGCCGAGCTTGTCGGCGCGCTTTTCGAGTTCGTCGTAAGCGGCGCGGCTCTCGTGGTTCCACTCCCACGTGTCCTTGAACGCCTGAATCTGCGCGGCGGCGGCGGTGCCGTCCTTTTCCTGGAAGAAGGCGTTGTAGTTCTGCGCGCTGTTGAAGGGCGGATCGAGATAGACGAGATCGACCGATTCATCCGCGACGTAGCGCCGGAGGATGTCGAGATTGTCGCCGTAATAAAGGATGCCCATGCGCGCGGCAGCGTGCCCGGCACGCCGGAAGTCGTCAACCTTGCCAGAGTCGAGACGACGCGCGCGCCGACTAACTCCCCGCGACGAACAATCCGAGATTGTCCGGGAACGCCGTGGCGCTCGACATCAGCGCACCGGTTTTCCCGCTGCAAAATTCCAGACGGCTTCCCCCGCCCGGTCCCGCCGCGGCGATGATGTCGGCGAAGCCGTCGAGGTCGAGGTCTGTGGCGGCGACGCGCACGCCTTTGAAAAAATGGCCGCCGAAGGGACGGATCGTTTGCAGCAGACTTCCGTCGGCTCCGCTGAAAGTGCGGATGGTCGCGGACACGCCGGGGTGGCGCACACTTCCGGCGATGATGTCGGCGCGACCGTCGCCATTCACATCGCCCACCGCCACGTTCACGCCAATCCCGCCGCTGATGGAAAATTTCAGCAGCGGCGACGCTGGTCCCATCGAACCCCTTCACTTTTCCGCCCGCCGATTTTTGCGTCGCGATGATGTCCGCGCGTCCGTCGCCCGTGACATCGCCCGCCGCGATGAACACGCCGTGGCGGGCGTTGAGCGTTCCGGGATTCAACTGCGTCTGCCCGCCGATC
>JAYVRQ010000224.1:0-6539 GCA_043776145.1 Chthoniobacteraceae bacterium | reverse complement strand
GGCCGGAGACTTCGAGCCACTTCACCGCGAGCTTCGCGGGCGAAGGATCGCGCACGAGCGCGAGGGCCACGCGCTCGACTCCGGGAATCGCCGCGAGCTTCGCCTCGACGATCTGCGGCTTGTCCTCAAAGCGCGCGGTCACTTCCACGACTTGCAGCACACGGCACTTCGCCACCTGCGGCACTTTGTCGGCCTCGAGTTGGGAGAAGCGCGCGGGCGGCTCGGGATTCGCGATTTTCTCCCCCGCCGCGAGCAGCGCCACCCGCACTTTCTGCCCGGCCTTCGCCTCCGCCCAGACTTGCGCGCGCACCGTGTAGGTCGCGTCGGGCGCGGCTTTGAAAGGCGTGTTGATCGGCCCCGTCCCGATCGCGTCCTTCCCCGGCGTGAAGTCGCGCCACTCCCCGCGCATCGGCACGCTCGGCCCGGCGGGCTCGCAAAATTTCGCGGCCATGTGTTTCACCTGCGCCTTCGGAGATTCGAGCGGGATCACCTGCTCCGCCACCGTCTGCGCGGCATCGAGATACCGCTCCATCAGCAGCGGCGAAATCGAAAGCACGTCGCCAATGTTGTCGAATCCGTAGCCCACGCCGTCCGCGGGAAAATCGTTCGCGGGCTGCACGTCGATGCCGAGCAAATCGCGGAGCGTGTTGTTGTATTCGTTGCGATTGAGCCGCCGAATCGTCACGCGCCCCGGATCAGGTTTCGCCTTCGCGTCGAAGTTCGCGAAAACCGCTTTTGCCGACGCGATGAAAGCGTCGCGCTCCGGCTTCGTCGGCTGCGGCTTATCATCCGGCGGCATCTCGCCGTTCTGCACCATCTCGATGACGTGCTTCCAAGTCTTGCGCTGCTTCAGCAGCGAGAGGTCGTCGCGAAAATTATGCAGCGCGAGATCGGCCTTCTGCTTTTTCTCGCCGTGGCAGTCGGTGCAATACTTCCCGAGAAACGCAACGCCCGCCTTCGCAAACGGCTCCTGCGCAAAAGCGCCGGACGTGAACGCGAGGATGAGGATGAGACGAAAGGCAAACATGCGGCGGAAAGCTACAGCGATACTCAACCGCGTCACGCCGCGAACCTTGTGCGCTTTTCATTTCGCGAACTTTTGCGCGAGGGCTGCCGCCCACGCCTCGTCCGCTGCGTCGATCAGCAGCACTTCCACGCCGCTCTGCTTCAACTCGATTTTCCGCGCGGCCCGCTCTTTTCGCGCGGCGATCACCTTGTTTTCCGCCGCGACAAACTCCGCGGCATCCGCCTCGCTGGCCCACACCGTTTTCCACGCGAAGCCCTTCCCGCCGTCGTAGCAAACGTAACGATCCCCGCGCCAGCCCGCCGCCGCATCCTCACCCGTGCGGTCGTCGGTGAACTGCGCGATTTGAATACGCACGCCCATTTCGCCGAGCGTGTTGTCTGCGCTGGGCTTCTGGCCGTTCACGATCACATCCGCCCACTCGATCGCGATCGGTTCCTCGCGCGGTTCGCGGAAAAATTTCTCGGGGTGAAGAATCTGCGCGGTCGAACTCGGCGGGCGCGTGTAGGCCGCCGACACCGCCGCGTAGCCGCCGCCGCCGGAGAGCGAACTGCAAAACTCCTGCCCACGCAGATACGGAAACACGAGCATCTCGCGCAGGTAGCGCGGCGCGTTGCTCAGCTCGCTCATGTTTTGCGTGACCGAGGCGATGGCGTTGTCTTTCAGCGCCTTGAGCGAAAGATTTTTCATCATGTATTCGCTCATCACGAGCGTCGCCTCGCCTTCGACCAGCGCACTCGCCGCCGCCGCCATGTCGTCGTTCGTTTTGATTTCGAGCGGCAGCCGGCTCAGGCCGAAATGCTGATCCTGCAAGGCGTGCGTGAGTTCGTGCGCAAGCACCACGCGGTTTTGCGAATTCTCCAACGACGCATCCTCATACATGAAGAGCTTGTGCTGATGCTGATCGTAAAACGCCGCGACCTGTTCGCCGAGCAGGTCGATGTATTTCTGCCGCAGCGGAAAATTCTCCGGCAATAGTCCCAGCACCGCGAGGGCCGCGGTCATGTCCTTGAATTCCTGCTCCGAAAAAACCTCCGCGAGCTTCCCGGAAATCGTCGCCTTGATTTGCGCCCGCGTGAGCACGTTGTAATCGACCGGCGTCTTGAATTTCAGCCCGCGAATCGCGATGACCTGCCGCTCGATCTCCTCGCGCTGCGCCTTGTTCGCCGCGAGCGCCTTGGCCTTTTCGCCGCCATCCACGATGCCGTGCAGCCGCGCATTTTCCTCCGCCAGCATCTTTGCGCGCCTTGCCTCACGCTCCAACTCGACCAAGTGCCCGTGCCCGATTTTCCAAACCACACCCGCACCCACCGCCGCTCCGATGACGAGCGACAAAACGATGGCGGTGAAGGAGCGGGACATGCGGGACGGGAAGCTAGACGTGAGCCAGTCGCGCTGGCAATGCCCGCTTGTTTCCGCGCGCGAATCTGCGAACGATTTGGCGTGGAAAAAAAAAGTCTCCGCCGCCTGCGCGCCGCCGCCGAAAAGCTGAAAGCCCTCCCGCACCTCGACGAAGCGGAAAGGCTGCTCTTCGCGCGCGGCCTGCTCGCGACGCCGGACGAAAACTGGATGTTCAGCCACCGCTACATGCAGTTGGTGAACTCTTGCAGGCCCTGCACGCGGAGAAAATCCGCTTCCTCATCGTCGGGCTGACGTCGGCGGTGTTGCAAGGCGCGCCCTGCTCGACGGTGGACACGGACATCTGGGTCGATCTGCCGGTTCGCCAATACGTCCGCATTCTCACCATCGCGCAGCGCCTCGGCGCGAACATCCTTTCCGGCTGCGTCATCGGCCTGCGCGACGATCACCGCATCGACTTCATCTATCGCATCGACGGCCTCTCCGCGTTTCGGACCGAATGGAAGCGCGCGATTCCGCTCATCTGGGCGGGCGTGGAGGTGAAAGTGCTGCCCATCGAGCGGCTCATCAGCAGCAAGGAAGTCGCGAACCGTCCGAAGGATCTCATCCATCTCGCGGTGCTCCGCGATTTTGCCAAAAGCAAGAAACTGCTCCGCCGCTAAAAGTGGCTTGCCACTTCAACGGCGAGACGGAAACGGGGTCCGCCGCTTTTCCCGCTCGCCGCTGGAGCGGCAAGCCACGGCGCATCAGTTGAAGTGCTCGACGCGAATCATCCGCGGCTCCTTCTTCACGCAGGCCAGCGCGCCGATGAGCCGCAGCGCGCCACTCATCTGCGCGTGCGTGGCCTTGTGAATCATCAGCACGAGCGGCACGGTCGCGCCCTCGTCGCCTTCTGGTTGCAGGATCGAGGAAATGCCGATGCCGCTTTCGCCGAGGATGCCTGCGATTTGCGCAATGACGCCGGGGCGATCCTCGACGCTGAGCCGCAGGTAGTATTCCGAAACGATGTCGCCGATGGGCTTGCACGTTCCGTAAAGGCCGTGCGGCATGAAGCCGAGATTTCGCCGCGGCGAAAGCAGCGCGTCGGCGGCTTCGGCGATGTCGCTGATGACCGCGCTCGAAGTCGCGTCCTGGCCTGCGCCGCGTCCGTAAAAGAGCGAGTCGCCGACGATGTCGCCTTTCACGGCGAGCGCGTTGAAAACGCCGTTGACGCTGGCCAGCACATGTTTCTCGGGCACCAGCGTCGGATGCACGCGCACCTCGATCGGCCCGTCGGCGTCGGCCTTGATGATGCCGAGCAGCTTGATGACGTAGCCGAGCCGCTTCGCGAAACAGATGTCGCTGCCGGTGAGTTGCTCGATCCCTTCCACGAAAATCTTATCGCCCGGAACCCAGAATCCGTACGCGAGCGATGCCAGAATGATCGCCTTGTGCGCCGCATCGCCGCCGTTCACATCAAGCGCCGGATCGGCCTCCGCGTAGCCCGCCGCCTGGGCCTCCGCGAGCGCCTCGGCGAAGCCCATCCCCGCCTCGGTCATCCGCGTCAAAATGTAGTTGCTCGTGCCATTGATGATCCCGTGGATCGACTGAATGTGATTCGCCACAAACCCCTCGCGAATCGCCTTGATGATCGGAATCCCGCCCGCCACCGCCGCCTCGAAAAACACCGGCACCTTGTGCTCGAACGCCGCCGCGAAAATCTCTTTCCCATGCTCCGCGAGCAGCGCCTTGTTGCCCGTCACCACGATCTTCTTCCGCTCGATCGCCCCGAGCACCAGCCGCAGGCTTTCCTCCTTTTGCCCCATCAATTCCACGACAATCTGAATCGCCGGATCGTCGAGAAACTCCAGCGCATTCGTCGTCAGCAATTCCGCCGGCACCGCCACCCCGCGATCCCGCGAAATGTCGCGCACCGCGATCTTCTGCACCGCGAGTTCCAGCCCGAGCCGTTCCCGCAGCAGCGCGCGATTCTGCGTCAGGTGCTTGAAGACACCTGCGCCGACGTTGCCCAAGCCTGCGAGTCCGATGCCGATGGTTTGCATGTCAGTTAAAAAGGAGCGCGGACTATCATGTGCTGCTAATTGGAAGGGCAAGTGCATTTCCCGCGCCCGCTTGCCCAATTCCACGGGCTCGCTTTCTATTCGCTACTGAAAATGTCCGCGCCTTCTCAAAACAGCAAACTCGCTCGCCTCGCCGCGCTCGGTCTCGCCGAGTCGGAGTTCGAGGAAAAATTCGCGCGTTCCTCGGGACCGGGCGGGCAGCATGTGAACAAGGTCTCGACCGCCGTCACGCTCCGCCACATGCCGAGCGGCGTCGCGGTGACGGTGCAGGATTCGCGCTCGCAATCCATGAACCGGCAGCTCGCGTGGGAACGCATCCTGGACTCGATCGAAAAAGCGCGACACGACAAAAAGGCTGCGGCGAAATCCGCGCGCGAGAAGAAGCGGCGGCAAAATGCGAAGCGCCCGTGGGGATTGAAGCAGCGCATTCTCGACTCGAAGAAGAAGCGCGGCCTGACCAAGAAAATGCGGAGCAAAGACTGGTAAAATTCTATCATTCTGAGCACAGCGAAGAACCTCCGACTATTTTCTTCTTCTGGAGCGTTCTTGAAGAAGAAAATAATCAGAGATGTTTCGCTTCGCTCAACAGGACAGGGCTTTTTGCAAACCGAGCCACGCCTGCCATTTCACCGCTTGCCTCCGCTAGCACACGCGGGCAATAGTCTGCGCCCAATTTTTCCATGTCTCTGAGCACTCTTCACGATCGCGGCGTCATCGCACGTTACCGGCAATTCCTGCCCCTCACGGATGCGACGCCCGTCATTTCACTGAACGAAGGCTCCACGCCGCTCATTCATTCGCCGAAACTCAGCGCGCGCATCGGGCGCGGGTGCGAGGTTTATGTGAAATACGAAGGGCTGAATCCGACCGGATCGTTCAAGGATCGCGGGATGACGATGGCCATCTCGAAGGCGGTCGAGGACGGCGCGCGCGCGGTGATTTGCGCCTCGACTGGAAACACGAGTGCGGCGGCGGCGGCCTATGCGGCGCGGGCGGGCGTGACTTGCGTGGTGCTCCTGCCCGCTGGCAAAATCGCGTTCGGCAAACTCGCGCAGGCTTTCATCTACGGCGCGAAAGTCGTCGCCATCGAGGGCAACTTCGACGACGCGCTGCGGCTCGTGCGGGAGCTGGGAGAGAGCGGGCAGTTTGCCATCGTGAACTCGATCAATCCGCATCGCATCGAGGGGCAGAAGACGGCGGCGTTCGAGATTATCGAGGAACTCGGCGATGCGCCGGACCTTCATGTGATCCCCGTCGGGAACGCGGGAAATATCAGCGCGTACTGGAAAGGCTACCGCGAATTCCACGCGCTCGGTCGTTCCAAAAAACTCCCGCGCATGGCTGGCTTTCAGGCGGCGGGATCGGCTCCCATTTTTTACGGCAAAGTCGTCGAGAAACCCGAGACCATCGCCACCGCGATCCGCATCGGAAATCCCGCAAGCTGGGACATGGCCACCGCGGCGATCAAAGATTCCGGCGGCTCGATCGACATCGTGACCGACGCCGAAATCCTCTCCGCGCAGCAATGGCTCGCGGCGAACGAAGGCATCTTCGTCGAGCCCGCCAGCGCCGCCAGCATCGCCGGACTTTTCAAATGCCTGAGCACCGCACGCTGCGAAGTCTGCCCGCTCCCGCGCATCCCGGAAGGCAGCCGCATCGTCTGCACCGTCACCGGCCACGGCCTCAAAGACCCCGACATTGCCCGCGAGCAATGCGGCGCGATCATCCCCGCAAAAGCCGAGAAAAGCGCGATCCTGCGACTGCTGGAATAGACCCGAAGACTTGGAAGTGCCTGGCTGCGTCGAGTGGGAGCCTTTGCGAAAAAAGAGCCAAAAATCTGCGAATGCAGCCGCGAAACGGGAGAGGTGACTGAATTTTGCCGAAAAGAAGTCAGCGATCCCCGTCCGGTAGCTACCAAAACACTTTTGGTAACTACGCCGCGCGATTCGTAATTACCGAAACCGTTTTGGCAGCTATCCACCGGGATTCGTCAGCACTAGAGCATATTAAATAAAAGTGTAGCCGTTTCATGGCTCCCGGCATATGCTGGAGCGATGAAAACACTTTCGCTGGACCTGCGCGAACGCATCCTGGCT
>JAYVRQ010000223.1:0-2032 GCA_043776145.1 Chthoniobacteraceae bacterium | reverse complement strand
CGACCTCGGTGCTTTCGTTTCCGGTGATGTTCGTTTTGGCATCTTTTTTGACGGTAGTGACTGCATCCCTGCCGACCGTTAGTTCATAGTTCCCGCCGACATTGTGCTGCTCAACGGCCATGATCTTGATCACGGCGCTCTTGGAAACTGTCAGCGAATAGCGACCGCCAACCGTGGTTTCGGATTCCTTGCTAACATTGAGGGTGTCCTTTCCTTTAATCATCGTGTGACGGTCGCCAGCGATGTCCACGACCATATCGTGGTCCACCGTTGTCGTGTAGTCGTGGTTGACGGACACGATCATGTCGCGTTCGGCCTTGATGAAGAGGCTCTCGCCGCCTGGGATGTCGCTGAGGGTGATCTCGTTGGAGCCGCCGCTGCCGCCGAGGGAGTTGGACTTGATCGTGGTCATCATTCCCGAAGGAATGATGGCTTGTGCCGGATTGGCCGCTTTGGGGATGAAGGTCTTGCCGAGTTTTGCGAGCAGGGGTGCGATCGAGGCGCCAGCCACTGCGGAAATGACGGAGGTAAGAATCGGGATCGCAGCACTGGCGGGCGCTCCGCCGCCACCGCCGCCGCCCGCGCGCGATGGAGGCGCGATGACCGCCTTGGTCTGCGTGGCGGCTTGCTGGCGCTTTTCTTGAACACGCGCCAGCTCGGGCTGGCCGGCCTTGCTGCCATAAGGCATCGCGCCGGCGTTATAGACACGCCCATTGACGATCGGCCGGTCGGGATCGCCTTCCTCGAATTCCACGATGACTTCCTGGCCAATGCGCGGCACGGCCATACCCCCGAAGTTATTCCCGCCCCATGCCTGGGAAACGCGGACCCAGCAGGAGCTGCTTTCGTTGCGCTGGCCTTCGCGGTCCCAGTGGAACTGCACTTTTACCCGCGCGTGTTTGTCGATGTAGATTTCCTCGTTCGCCGGCCCGACGACGAACGCTGTCTGCACGCCATGCACAATCGGTTTGGGTGTCTTGCGCGGGGAGCGGAATTCAAACTGGGCCGGGAGGCAGGTGAAGGTGTTTTCGTAGCTGAATTCGGCGGCTTCGCCGGAGCGGTAGGCGACGCCGCTGGTGGCGCGGTGGGTGATGGATTTGATGACGTAATCGCCCGCGGCGTCGAAGTGGCGCTCGAGTTTGAATTTGTGGCCGGTGGTGAAGTGCGGACAGTTTGAGATGCCTTCGATGACGAGCGCCTGGGCGGCTTCGGCTTCCATGCGGATGCGCGCGGCGCGGATGTTGTCCTCATGCACTTTGGCGAGGCGGTCGGGCTGGTCGCCGCCGCTGGCGCTGATGCCGTCGAAGCGTTTGGCGTATTCGCCGGGATAGTCGTAAAGCTCCAGGTTCGAGTTGGCGACGTTGAGCTTGTGGGTGACGGAGCCGACGGTGACATCGGGGATGGTGGCGCGCACGGCTTCGAGATTTTTTCCGGGAAGGTGGAAGCTGCTGTCCCAGAGCGCGACTTTGCCGGAGCGGAGGCGCTGGCGCTTGGACCATTTGTGGACGCGCAGCATGGGGCGGCTGCCTTCACTCACAGCGTAAGGCACCGCGGCCTGGCCGGGGACGGATGGGTAGCCAGGCTTGTCAGTTAGGATCAGCTTGTGGCCGTCTTTGGTATGCTTGAAGAAGTAGAAGATGCCTTCCTCTTCCATGAGCCGGCTGGCGAAGTCGAAGTCGCTCTCGCGGTATTGCACGCAGTATTCGCGCACTTCGTGGACGCGGGCGAAACTTTGCTCGTATTCGATGCCATCGAATACCTTCTTGAGAATCTGCGGCACGTCGAGGTGTTGGAAGATGCGGCTCTGCGCGCGGCGGGTGAGCAGCCAGAGCTTGGGGACGATTTCGACGCGGTAGCTGGTGAATGTTTCGTCCTGATCGCCCTGCTCAATGTCCACGCAGATGCCGCTGTAATGCCGCGCGCTGCCGAGGAGGCCCGTCTCGACGGTGATTTCGCGTCCCAGCAGTTTGTCGAAGGCGACCTCGGCCTTGCGTTTGTTGTCGGCGATGAGGTCGAGCTTGAAGCTATACAG
>JAYVRQ010000222.1:0-25220 GCA_043776145.1 Chthoniobacteraceae bacterium | reverse complement strand
CGATGGATTTGACCTTGGGTGCGGACTTCGCGACATGCTTTTTCGACACGGGATGCGTGCTCGCGGTCTTCTTGCCATGGAGCTTGGCCGACTTCTTTCCGTCTTTCGTGCTGGCAGCTTTGCCGTCGGGTTTCGTCGCGGCATCCGCTGGGGTGTTCTGGAGCGCAAGAGCGACGGCGACTGCGGCGGTGAGATGGCGGATGTGACGGAATGAAAGCATGGGCTGAGGAATAAGCCGGAAAGCGTAGGTGGGTGCTTCGTGAGGTCAAAGGTTTTATTCCCGCGTTCCATCGCATCACGAAAATCATTCCCGAGGTCGTGTTTCCGCATCTACGGTGCCGCGGTGAACCTCGAAACCCCGCTGGCCGAAGTGGACGTGGTGCCGCTGCCTCGGGCGCGGCAGCTCGAGCGTTTCGGCATCGCGACGGTCGGTGCGCTGCTCATGCATTTCCCGAGGCGGTATGAGGATCGCACGCAGTTCGACCGGTTTCCCGCGGAGACGGGCGACCGTGCGGTGTGCGTGTGCGGCATGGTGAAAAAGACGATGCTGCGGCGGATTCGGGGCGGGCAGAAAATGTTCGATGTGCTGATCGAGGAAGAGGATGCGGGGGCGTTCGGCGGGCGGCTGGTGTGTCGGTGGTTTAATTCGCATTGGGTGGAAAAGATGATCGCGCAGGGCCACATGCTGGTGGTGTACGGCAAGCCGAAGGCGGGCGCGGGCGGTGTCGTGATCGCGCACCCGGAGTTTGAAGTCGTGGAGGATGATTCGGAGCAGAGCATCCATCTGAAGCGCATCGTGCCCATCCATGCGGCGACTGAGGGGCTTTCGCCGAGGCTGATTCGCCGCATCATCTGGGACGTGCTGGAGCGGCTGGAGGACGATGTCGTCGAGCAACTAGTGCCGACTGCGCTCGACAGGATGCAGCGTGTGTGGGCGCTGCGGCAGATGCATTTTCCAAAGTCGTGGGACGAACTCGCGAAGGCGCGAAAGCATCTCGTGCTGGAGGAATTTCTCGCGATGCAGCTCGCCGTGAGTTCGAAGCGCGCGGAGCAAAAGGCCGAGCGCGGCGAACCGCACTGCGGCAGCGGTGAGCTGATGCGCCGGTTGCACGAATCGCTGCCATTTCCACTCACCGGAGCGCAGAAGCGGGCGATTGCGGAGATCCGCGATGATCTCGCGAGCGCGCATCCGATGAACCGGCTGCTGCATGGCGACGTCGGCTCGGGCAAGACGTTCGTGGCGATGAGTGCGATGCTGCTGTGCGTCGAGGCGGGTTTCCAGGCTGCGCTGATGGCGCCGACGCAGATTCTCGCGGAGCAGCATTTTCTCAATTTCCGTCGCCTGCTGGAGCCGCTCGGCATCCGCGTCTCGCTGCGCACCGGAGCGCGAAAAGAGGACGCCGGCGAGATGCCGCTTTTTTCCGCGCAAGCTGACGGAGGCGATTCTGAGCCGCAAATTTTCATCGGGACTCATGCGCTGCTGTACGAGGGCGCGGGGATTTCGCGACTGGGGCTGGCGGTGATTGATGAGCAGCACAAATTCGGCGTGATGCAGCGGGCGCGGCTGCGGGCGCAGGGTTCGGTGCCGGATGTGCTCGTGATGACTGCGACGCCGATCCCGCGCACGCTGACGATGACTTTGTACGGCGATCTCGATGTCTCGACGCTCGACGAAATGCCAGCCGGGCGCGGGCGCATCGTCACGCTCGTGCGACCGCCGGAGAAACTGCCGGACGCGGTGAAGTTCATCCGCACGCAGCTCGGCGAAGGGCGGCAGGCTTACATCGTTTATCCGCTCATTGATGAGAGCGAACGGATGGAAGTGAAGGCGGCGACGGCGGAATTTGCGAAGTGGAGCGGGATGCTCGCGCCGATGAAATGTGCGCTGCTGCACGGGCGCGTGCCGCCGGAGGAAAAGGACGCGGTGATGGCGGCATTTCGCAGCGGTGAGACGAAGGCGCTCATCGCCACGACGGTGATCGAGGTGGGCGTGGATGTGCCGAATGCAAATGTGATGCTCATCGAAAATGCCGAGCGCTTCGGACTCGCGCAGCTTCATCAGCTCCGTGGCCGAATCGGGCGCGGCGCGCACAAGAGCTGGTGCGCGCTCTTCACGAGTGACGATGATCCGGAGTCGCTGGAAAAATTACGCATCCTCGAGCAGACGGGCGACGGCTTTGAAATCGCCGAGGCGGATCTGCGTCTGCGCGGTCCGGGCGATCTGCTCGGCACGGCGCAGAGCGGGCTTGCGCCGCTGCGGCTGGGCGATCTTTTTGCGGACTCGGATCTGATGAAGCTCGCGCGCAACCACGCATTCCTCATCTTCGAGCGCGACCCGAAACTGGAGCTTCCCGAAAACGCAGGCTGCCGGAAATTGCTTAGCGAAGGCCGTCGCACCATCCTTTCCCAAGTGAGCTGAGGGAAATTTAAGATTTAAGATTTAGGATTTATGATTTGGAAAAACAAACTGGGTGCGCCGCTGATTTTTTGAGCCACGCCTGCCCGGCGCAGGACGGTGTGCGTCCTCGTTATTGCATCCGCCAAATCTTAAATCCTAAATCCTAATTCTTAAATCCCATGCAGCCACGCCGTATCCTACTCCTGATCGTCATCGGCATCCTCGCGGGCTATGCGTGGTGGCGCTACGATCACCGCGTCGTTCAGGCAGCGTCGGGCAAAGTCACGCTCGCGACTGTGTCGAAGCTCAGCCTCGACGACGTGAAGGTGCTCACTGCAATTGACGCGGAATACACGAAGCTCGTGCAGTCCGTCGTGCCGGGCGTGGTGAGCATCACGAGCTCGCGCACTTTCACACAGCTTGCACCGCTGACGATCGAGGATCTTTTCGCGGGACGGCAGCGCACGCAGGAGGCAAAAAGCACCTCGCTAGGCAGCGGTGTGATTGTCTCGAAGGAAGGCCACATTTTGACGAATCACCATGTGATCGCCGGGATGACGGAGATCCATGTGGTGCTCACGGACGGGCGGAATCTTCCTGCGGCACTCATCGGCAGCGACCCGGTCACGGACATCGCGGTGCTGAAAATCAACGCGCCGAACATCGAGCCGCTCCCGCTCGGCGACAGCGACAGCCTGCGAGTGGGGCAGCAGATTTTTGCGGTGGGGAATCCGTACGGCCTCGAAGAGAGCGTGTCGCGGGGCATCGTGAGCGCGAAAGGCCGACTGATCGGCGACAGCGCGATCGAGCACATCCAGCACGATGCGGCGGTGAACCAGGGCAATTCGGGCGGGCCGCTGCTGAATGTGCGGGGCGAAATCGTCGGCATCAATTCGCAGATTTTCAGCCGCACGGGCGGATGGCAGGGAATCAGTTTTGCCATCCCGTCGAACACCGCGCGGCGCATCCTCGAAGGCATCATCAAAAATGGGCGCATGGTGCGGAGCTATCTTGGGGTGACTTTGATGCAGGAGATCACGCCCGCGCTCGCGCGGAATCTCGGGCTCACGGACTTGGAGGGTGCAGTCGTCGCCGCCGTCACGCCCGGTTCGCCTGCCGCCGGCTGCGGCCTGCAGCCGGGGGACGTGGTGCGCCTGGCAAATGGTAGGCAGTTGAAAAGCGCGGGGCAGTTTCACCAGATGATCGTGAGCGCGGCGATCGGGCAGGAATTGGAGATCGGCTTCCTCCGCGCCGGGAAGCTGATGACGGCAAAGACGAAGATTGCCGAGATGCCGCCGGGATTGGGCGGCATGGTTCCCGGTCGTTGAGGGGCCATTTTTCCCGGTCGGCCTTGACCTGGCGGGGAAATTTTTGAAACCTTTCTGCAACGCCGGGCGGGGGTGGAGTGACGCATTCTGCCGATGTGATGACCCGGATGGTGTGTATGCGATGTATTTACAGTAATTTGTGGACGGGCCTGAAAATCCGATTGCATCCTGAGGGAAGCGTGGGAATGGTGGTGAGTCCCCAAACAGTGTCCTCCGCCCCCCAAAAATCCCACCGTTCCAAGCCTGCTTTTTCTCGGGGCAGCCGGTGTCGGCGTGTGCTCTTAGAAATAGGCTCCTCGGGTCGTCCCGGCGGATTCGGTTGGATGCCGTGGATATGGGATTGCAAAGCAATGATCGGTAGTGTCAGGAATAACAAATATTTATGAAGAGGAAGCCCACCTACAGTGAAATAAAGATGAAACGGAAACGGCAGGCGTCGGCGTCCAACCACGGCGCAAAGGCGCTTTCCGGATCCATCTCAAGCTTTTGCCGGGTTCTCGCCTTGTCGGCGATCACGGCGATGGGCCTCGGTCAGGCGAGCGCGGTGACTCTGACTTGGGATGGTGGAAGCACTCTTGGCACGAACCTCGGCGGCGGCGGAAATTGGGATCTGGCAACGGCCAACTGGTGGAATAACGCGATCGACGTGCCTTGGAACAACGCCTTCTCGACCGACGCGTTGTTCACCAATGCTGGTGGCAATGTTTTCGTGCTGGATCCGGTTAAAGTTCGTTCGCTGACTTTCACCGCTTCGAGCTATTCGCTGGGCGGGAGCGGTTCCATTGATTTCGGATCTCAGAACGGCATCATCTCAGTCGCAAACAGAGGGGAAACCACGACAATCTCCACGTTTCTGAAAGGGACCGGGGGATTCACGAAGGCGGGCGCGGGTAGTCTGATTCTTACCTCCGACAATACGGACTCCAGCGGCAACTTAGGCGGCATCTCGGGAGGCATCACGATCGCAGACGGCACGCTGGCCCTGAACTACTCGGGCAACCCGCCGATCATCCTGAAAGCGTCGAATAATCTGACCTTCAGCAACAGCTCGGAGTTTCAGTTTCTGGCAGATAATGCCATCAATCCTTCACTCGCGAGGCTGGCGCTCAATACGCTGACTTTCAGCGGCGGTGAGGGCACCGTGAACTCATCGCCCGGAACGCCGGTGGACAATGCTGTAATCACCTTCAGCAATCTCGCTGCCCGGGCTGCCGGTGCGACGGGAAACTTTGTCCAAAGTTCGTTGCCGCAGATCTTCAGTGTGACCGCCGGCGGAGCAGGTACTGCGATCACGCTTTCGACAATCAATGCTGGCAAGATCAACCTTGGTGATTCGGTCAACGGCACGAACATCGCGGCGAATACTACCGTTTCGGTCATCACGGACAACGGTAACGGCACGAGCACGGTGACGCTTAGTAGTGCGATGACGGGCTCGGCCTCGACGCAGAACATCACCTTCGGATTGAAGGAAAAACGCATCACGTTCACCACCTCGCCGGGGGTCGGTTTCCTCAATCAAGGATTGTTTTTCAATGGCAACCGGTATGCGTGGTATGACACGACGGATTTTGCGCGCGTGCGGGGCATCAACTATGGCGTGGATGCGGGCACTGCCACCCAGGGAACCTCCACGACTGGAATTCTCGCGACCAGCGCGGGCACGCATTTGCGGATCACGGGCGACATCACCGGCCAGGGCAGCATCTCCATCAATACGCTGAACTTGGACGGCAACTCATTTTCGCGGGGCCTCCTGCAAAGTCCAGGCTCGACACTCACCCTCACGAATGGGGGCATCCTCAAGAGCGGCGGCGGCAGTGTCACGATTTCCGGCGGCACGATCACCGCCTCACCGCTGACGACGGAGTTCGTTCTCCGCGCGGATACATTCTCCGACCGGTTGATCATCAACAGCGTCCTCACAGGCAATGGCGGCGTGACCAAGAGTGGGCAGGGGAGCGTCTTGCTGAATGCGCAGACGGCTGGTGCGCTGAGCCTTTCGGGAGCGGTCACGACGAGCACATCAACGGTATTGCAACTGCCTTTCACCGCCCCGCAAGGGCTGGTGGACTACGTGAATTACCTTGCTGCAAACAACCTCCCTCAACTGCCTGTGAACGGTTCGGGAATCCCGGCGAACACAACCATTTCGAGTATCTCCGGATCCACGGTGACCCTCAGCCAGGCTGCGAATGCGAATGCGCCTCTCTTGCAGAGCTACAGCACGGCGGTGGACTCGGCCTCCCTGTCGATCCAGCTCAGTCCTGCGGAAGCTGCGACCCTGACTGCCGGGCAGACGGTCTCTGGCATTGGCATCGCGCCGAATACGACCATCGCCCCCGGCGGCATCAATGTCGCGACCGGGGTTGTGACTCTGTCTGCACTGCCGATCCAGTCTTCAGCATTGCAGTCCGTCAGTTTTGGCGGTGCGACGGTGGCATTTGGCAGCACGCAGAATTACAGCATTTTGGCGGGTCCGCAGAATGGCGACCACGGCCTGACATCCATCAACTCGTCAACGGTGACACTTCTCTCCGCCATTCCCGGTTTGCTGCCTGGAATGTCTGTTGAGGCCAAGGATTTCGTCGGTGCCGCGATTTTCCCGGCAGGGACGAGGATTCTTTCCGTCAGCCCGGACGGCCTTACGGTGACCGTCACGCAGGTAGCGTCCTCAGCGTCCAGCAGCAGTTTTGGGGCGGTGACCACTTACGCCGCGCAGGTGGGCGGCGGCAACCGTACCACGGCGGTTCTCCCCGGAGGCGCAGGGGCTACGGTCGTGCCTGGGACACTGGTTACGGGGGTGAATATCCCTCCCGGCATCAAAGTCGTGAGCGTCAATTTCAACACAGTAACCTTTTCCGCCACGATCCCGGGTAATCAGACGTATCAGCCGGCGGCTGCCGTTCCGTTGGGCTCAACGACCATTTCGCTCAGCGGGACGACCCAGACGCCGAACCTGTATGTGAATGAACTCGTCGCAGGACCGGGAATTCCGGCTGGCACGACCATTACTGCCATCAACAATACCACCGGCGTGGTGACCCTGAGCAATCCGACCAGCGCGCCACTCACCACGGGCACAAACGTCGCCTTTGGCGCATTGGGGAACCAGAGTCTCACTTTTGGTGGCGTGACCGTTGGCTTTGGTGCTGGCACCCTGATTCTCTCCCCGGCGCAGGCGGCCACCTTGGTGGTTGGATCCACGGTGACTGGCACGAATATCCCGGCCGGCACGACGGTGACTGGCATCGAAGACTTTGGAACCTATAAAATCGCGACCCTCAGCACGAGTGCAACGGGTACGGCATCCTCGCAGTTTCTCTCCTTCGGCGGTGCGAGTGTCGTGACTATCAACAGCGCGTATGGGGGCGGCACCCAGGTAAATTCGGGAGTCTTTGCGGTAAGCGCGGCGGGCCTTCCTGCAGCCGGGACTGTGCGGGTCTCTGGCGGGCCGGATATCGGCGGGGCCGAGTTTGCCTCACTGAATTCTGTGATCACAAATGCCATCTCGCTGACCGGCAGCGGCGCCAAGCTCAGCGGCGCGGGTGGGAATAATTCGGGGTTTTCGGGAGCGATCGGTGCCGGTGCGAATGACTTCAAGCTGCTCGCCCGCGATTTCCGGGATGACTCGGCGGCAAACTTGCTCGTCAGCGGCAACATCACCGGCACTGGGCGGCTGATCGTGCCCCAGTCCTCCTCCGGTGTCGTTACGCTCACGGGGAACAACTTGGCATTCACGGGGGGCGTCACCATTGAGAACTCCGCGACACTTTCCGTTGCGCGGCTCAATTCCCTCACCAACAATGCTGTCGAACTGTCTGGCACGCTCAGGCTCGCACTCGACGGAAACAGTGGCGCGGCCTACGCAGCGGGAAATGGCACCGGTGCTCAGCAGACTCTGGTGCTGAACAACGCGATCAACTTGGTCGGCAGCGGCACGCTCCAGCCGGATCGTGACGGAACCGGGTATGGCGGGTATTTCACCGCCGCCGGGAACAAGACCATCCAGTTGAATACGCTCTCGATGGATACCGAGGTTTTGACGGTTCAGAATAACGCCGGCTCGGGCGTGGTGTTTAGCGGCGGCACCGCCATGAATGGGGCGGGAACTCTCATCGTGGTGAATGCCACTTCATCCAGCGCGGTACAGGGACTCACCTTGGGAGGTAAATTCACCGGCGGCGGCAACGGCTTTGGTTCAGCCGCATTTATGAAGCTCGGCGCGGGCACGCTCGTACTCGGGAACAATCTCCCTTTTGCGGGTGGCGGCGGCAATACTTTCGGCGGCAACGGCAGCTTCATTGATGTCCAAGGAGGCGTGCTTTCCGTTGCCAGCGATGCGGCGCTCGGCGAGCCGTTGAACTCGGTCCAACTGAGTAACGCGACCTCGGCGGCACTGCGTGCGACGGGCAGTTTCACCACGACGCGACAGGTCGTTCTTAATACGGCAACTGGCAGCACCTTGGAAGTCACCGCTGGCAATACTCTCACGCTGAACTCGCAGTTGATCCTGCCGGCCACTTTGGAGGGTAATGCCCTGATCAAGGGAGATAATGGGACGCTTGTCCTCGGTGGAAACAACACGCTCACGTTGGCAGCCACTCCTACATCTTCCGGCACAGATCCCTGGCTTGGATTGCTCACGGTCAATGCGGGTGTCGTCCGCATTTCGAATGGCAACGCACTTGGTACGACCAATGCCGGCGTGACCGTGGCCCGAACGGGGGCGGCGCTGGAGGTCAGCAATGCGGCAGCGGTCGCGGATCGCCTCACGCTCAGCGGATCTGGAATCGGGTCCGCCGGTGCGGTGCGGGGTATCGCCGGGACGAGCAACCTTACCGGGCAGATGATCCTCTCTGGCGGTGCGACGATCGGCGCGGATACGGGGACCACGGTCAACGTGGCTGGTGGCATCACCGGCAATTCCAACGGGAACCTGACACTGAATACCTCCGGGAACGGCATTATCAATATCACGACAAATGCCCTCGATCCGCTCTACACGATCACCGGTGACACGGGCAGCACGACCGTGATCACGAACATCAGCGACACGTCGAACCTGCTCGTCGGCCACCGTTTCCGCGGGCCGAATATCCCGGCCAACGCGACCATTACGGCGAAGACCGCCAACACCGTCACGTTGAGTGCTGCTGCGACTGGCACGGTGAGTGGTAGCACTTTTACCGCGCAAGGTGGCCTCAATGTGGTGAAATTTGGCACCGGCTCAGCGTTCCTTCAGGTGAACAGTCCGGGGTTTAGTGGATCCATCACTGTGAATCAGGGGACATTTTCCATCGGGGGCAGCGGTGTGACCATTGGCCCTACAAATGGTGCCGAAAATATCACGGTGCAGGGACCGTCCGGAATCCTGACGGTGAGTGACAGTGCGGGAAGTCCTGTGCAACGCATCGGGACTATCGGCACTTACAGCGCGGCGGTCGGTGGCAGTGCGATACAGATCACCCTGACTCCGGCTCAGGCGGCGACGCTTTCGGTGGGAGAGACTGTGACAGGCATCGGCATCGCGCCGAATACGACGATCTCGGCTATCCGTACGGTCGGCAACAGGATCGGCGGCAATCCCACCGGGGTCATCGATCTCACGATCGCAAGGACCGGAACCAATGTAGCCCAAGCCCTTACATTTGCGACCCGGAATCTGGTCATGGCAGGCGGCACTTTTGACTATACGGGCAATTCTGCGGGATCCGTGCAGAATCTCGGGTGGCTCACCGTGTTGCGTGGGGCGACGAATGTCATCACTTCCAATCAGACCGGTGGCGGAACGGTTGCGATCAATTTTGGGGGTCTCGCCTCGACGACTGCGAACACTGCCGGAAATAGCATCGGGGCCGATGCATCCGTTGATTTTCGAGGCGCAAACTTGGGCACTGACGGGACAAACAAAATTACTTTCACCATCGCGCCGGGGATGACCAATCGCCTCATCCAGCGGGCGACCTTCGGTGGCACGGATTTCGTCAGTTACAATTCTGTCGGCGGCCTCACGCTGACGACGACTGCCGGAAGTGCGACCATCCCGGTCGCTGATACGTCGGCACTCGCCGTTGGGCAGACCGTGAGCGGCACCAGCATCCCGGCGGGTGTGACCATCGCCGCCGTCACTCCGACGAATATCACGCTTTCAACCGGCACGGGTGTCACGGCCGGGACGGGATTCCTCACTTTCGGGAATACTAACGGCATTCAGGCTTTAACGGCGTATAACAGGAGCAACGACATTGACGGGGCGGGGGCGGGGGACACGCTGGATCTGACTGCGGATACGTCTTCAAATTTCACCTCACCCAGGACCGTCAATGCTTTCAGGATTAGCGGTGGAATCACTGTTGGTGATAGCGGTCTTCGCGCGAACAGTCTCACGCTGACTGCCGGGGGGGTTCTCTCGACGACAGGCAGCAATACGGTGAATTTCAAGGTGCTGTCCTTGGTTGGCACTCAGGCCTTTGTCGGGGTGAATACTGGCAGCACACTGACTGTGAACAGCCTGCTCACCGGATCGGCCGGATTCGTGAAGGGACTGGGCGGAACCCTCCGCCTGAGCCCGCCGAATAACAGCGCGGGATACGCCAATCTCAGTGGGCAGACCCTCACCGGACCCTTCTCCGTCAATGGCGGAACGGTGCAGCTCAAGGCGTTGCAAAACAATACGCTGACGCCGAATCAATTCCTGATTCTGGCACCCGGCGCGACGCTGGATTTGAACGGCACGTCGCAGTTCGCCCAAGGGACGCGCGCCGATGGCGCGGCGCTGCAAGGCAATGCGGGCACTTTCACGAATACGAATGTCGGCCCGGCTGCGCTGATTTTTGGCCCGGATACGGGCATCGCCATCTCTGCGGGGGTGACCGGCCCCATCAACTTCGGCGGGGTGATCACGCAGGCTGGGGGAGCGGGTGCGACGAGCTTTTTCAAGGGAGGGTCCGGCGCGTACGGCTTTCTGAACGCCAACACTTACACCGGTGCGACCATTTTTGCCGGCGGCACGAATACGCTGTTCGATGGCGGCGCGCTGTTGGCGACGCCGTCGATCGGTGTCAATTTCGCAAGGCTTGCGCTTGACGACAACCAGACCTTTAGCCTCGCCAACCGCATCAATGCCACCGCTGGCATCACGCTCAGGGGCGGTTCTCTGAGTTATACTGGGCGCGCACAGACCGCGACATCTCAGGCGGTTGGCGCAGTGGTTTTGTCTGAAGGGCAGAATCTGATTCAGGCAACCAATGGCGGCACCGGGGTGAATTCCGCCACGCTCACACTGGCCTCGCTGACGCGGCCTGTGGGCTCCACGGCCACGGTGCGTTTCCCGGATAACGGCACGCTCGGCCTCGTCGGGAACAGCTCAAACATCATCATCACCGCTGCGCCTGCGCTCACTCAAAACATCATCGGTCCCTGGGCCGTGGTGGATCGGGAGTATGCCAGCTACGTCGCGACGCTCGGCGTTGGAGCTTTGAATGGGAACGGCTTTGCGGGGTATGCGACGACTCGCCTGAACCGCGGGCCGCTTCCTTCAGACAACGTCCGGTCCACACTGAGCGTGCCCGGGCTCACGGCGGATACCACGGTGAATACGCTTGCCGTGAATACCAATACCGCGGCGGTGAACACCGTGCCCGTCCCCACGATCATAGACCTCGGTGCCAAGAAACTGACCCTCGCTGGAGGTGGTCTGCTGCTCGCTCTGGGCGGCGATAACCAGAACATCACCATCCAAAATGGCACGATCACCAGCGGCGCGCTGAATGTCGGCGGTGACTTGTATCTCCAAGCGCTCAATTACGGTGGCAACAACCGTACATTCAACGTCAGCGCCGGGATCACGAACAACGGCACTGGAGCGGTGCGCCTCGTAAAGTCATCGGGGGGGGCGGACCTAAACTTTGCCCTTGGTGTCGCAGTGAACCCTGTCGGCGCACTCAATGCAAATTTCCTGACTTTGAGCGGCGTGAATACCTACACCGGCGGCACGGTGATCAATGGCGGCAATCTTGTTGTCGGCGCGGGTGGAAATATTCCGGCGGGCGGTCTGACGATCAGCGGTGGCGAGGTATCCGGCGTGGGCAATGTCTTCCAGGATCCGGGCGGCATCATCGCACCCACGAATACCGTGACCGTGAACGGACTCGGTGCGCTCACGCTCGCTGGGACAAATACGCTCGCAGGCCTAGTCTTCAACAACGCGGGCGGCGGCACGACTGCACCAACAGTGACCACCTTCCGCAGCCTCTCTCCCATCGGCTCCGGGACGCTCACGCTCGGCGGTGGCGGGATCACCTCCACACCCGTGAATCCCTCCGCGGTCGCGATTGTCGCGGGGCGTCTGGACTTCGGAGTGGCGGCCTCGACAGTGCTGGTGAATGCCTACAATTTTAACGGCTTCGCCGATTTTGCCCCCACGACAGCAGGCCTCATCTTGCAAGGGGTGATCGGCTCCGGCGGTGGGATCAATAAGACTGGCGCGGGTGTCCTACAGCTCAATGCCCAGGAGGTTTTCACCGGGCAGTTGGACGTGCAGGCGGGCACCCTTCAACTCGGTGCGGTCAACGCAGGCTCGCGGTTTTCACGGCTGAATCTTTCCACCGCCACCTCGCGGCTGAACCTGAACAACCAGAGCACCACCCTCGGCTCGCTTGCAGGCAATGGTATCGTGACGAATACTTTACCGCCCACGCCGCCGCTGACGCCGCCGCCGACGCTGACCGTTGGCTTCGACAATACGGACAGCACTTTCTCCGGCCAGATCAGCCGTTTCAACGACGCGACGCCGGCTGCGCTCACATTGGTGAAAACCGGTAGCGGCACGCTCACGATGACCAGTGCGCAAGATGCCACCACGGGGTCGAACGGCGGCATCAATGTGAATGGCGGCGGGCTCACCTACAGCGGGCTGGGCACGTCGTATCCGTCCACCGTGCTCACGCCTGTCACTTACAATGTGAGCACCAGCGGCACGCTCACGCTGGACAACAGCGGCACCAACACAGCGAACCGCCTCGGTCTCGGCGCATCGCAAGGCACTCTGGCTCTCGCGGGTGGCACATTCGCCATGATCGGAAACGGCGCGGGATCGAGTGAGACCATCAATGTTCTCAGCTTTGGCAACGGCGGGAGCACGATCCGGTTCACCGGAGGCGCGTCTGTTATTAATGTCACAGGCTCGGTCTCCCTCCAGGGCTTGCAGGACTCGGGCCTCATTACGGGCAATAGCCTCGGCGGTTCTGGTGCGGGAAGTGTAAATGTGGTTGTAACAGGTGCATTTCCCTTCCCCGGAGCCCAAGGTGGCGGCGGAGTCAACACAGAGACTATCCCCATTCGTCCCGACCTGCTGGGCGACGCCACCGGCGGTGCTGGCACGGGCTTCATCACTCGGGATTCCGGCACGGATTTTCTCCGTCCGTTAAACCAGACGACTGAACTTTCAGCGGATTTGATCGCTGCTGCCACCGCCGGTACGAACTCGAACACCGGCCTCACCTCGCCGAATAACGCAACCGGCAATCGTATCATCGCGAGCCAGGCGATCAACAGCCTCACACTGCTCGGGTCCGGGGCAGTGAATCTGAACTCCGGCCTCGGCGCACCGGCCGGAATATTTTCCGCGACCGGCCTTCCACTGACCCTTACGGCGGGCAGCGGCGGCTTCCTGGCCCTCACGAGTGCGACCATCGGTGTCGGCGCGGTCTCCACGGGTGTTGTCACCGCGGACTTTCACGTCGTCGGCGCTGGCACGTCGCTCACGCTCAACGGCTCCCTCGTCTCGACCACCGCCGGCATTGTGAAAGCGGATGCCGGAACACTGACTTTCAACGCCCGCCAATACTACACTGGCAGCACCACGGTGAATGGCGGCACGCTGATTCTGAACGGTGGCGACAACACGATCGGCGTGCAGCCCACGGGCACCATTCCCACGCTGAGCATCCTGTCCATGAACGGAGGCACGCTCGACCTGAATGGCACCAGCCAGATCTTCGACCGCATCCAGAACAACAACGCCAACGCGGGCACTGGCGGCGTTATCATTAATTCCGGCGTCTCTGCCGCCACGCTCTCCAGCGCGAGCGCCAGTGATACTACCTTCGGCGGTTCCATCGGCACCGGACTGCTTTCACCTGCGGGCAATGCGATCAATTTCGTGAAATCCGGCAGCAGCACGCTCGTGCTGACCAATGTGAACAGCTACACCGGCAGCACGATCTTGCGAGGTGGCAATATCACGCTCCAAGATTCCGGCACCCTCGGCCAGACGAGCAGCGTCACGGTTAATTTTGGCGCTCTGGTTCTGAATGAGGCGGGGCTGAATCCGTTGGGAGTCAATCTTGACCGAATTCCCGCGGCTGCGCCCATCACTCTGAATGGCGGTACATTCCAGCAGAATTCCGGCGGTTCGCTCGCTGCGACTGGAACTTTCAACACGGTGATTCTCGGATCGGGAACGAACACGATTTCCCAGGGCACGCTGCAGAATGCCGGTTCTTCCGCGCTCATGAGCATCGGCTCTCTCGTGCAGCAGAACAACGCGGGCAGCGGGCCCGCCACGGTGAACTTCCTCTCCACGAACGGCACGCTTGGCGGTGGCGGTCTCAGTAACAACCAGATCCAGATTGCTAACGTGAAGTCCAGCGCCGGTGTTGTATTGCCCACGGCGTCCGCGTTGCTCAACGGGATACTCCCCGCGTGGATCACCATCAATGGAACTGACTTTGCGGGTTACCTCCCGACAGCGGTGGGTAATTCGCAGGGTGTTGGCGCGATCGGCAGTCCAAATTTCCCGGCATATACCGGAACGCCTGCCACCGCCCACTCGGCGAACAACCTTTCCGTCACCTCAGTCGCTCAGGTCGTCGCCGGTCGCACGGTCGGCTCGTTCGCGATCCGAAGTCCTGGCACGAACGTGGACGCAGTTGCGCCGCTCGCTCGCTTGACCGATACGCTGACGATTTCCTCGGGAGGACTCCTGCTGAATTCGGGAACCAGTACCGGCGCGTCGGCCAATGTGCAGGGCGGGCGGATCACAGCGGGTGCCTTGGCGAATGGGCCGGCGGCCCTTTACGTGACTGCCTCGGGGAGTAACCCGAACATCATCAACAGTCAGATTATTGACAACGCGAACCAGACATTCAGCGCGAATACGGACGGCATCTCGAATGTCGTCACCGTGGGCAGCACTTCGGGTCTGGCGGTGGGCCAGCCCGTGAGCGGGCCTGGAATCCCGGTCGGGGCGACGATTACCGGCGTCACGGGTCCGACCACCTTTACGATCAATGCCAATACGACGGCGGCCAGTTTCTTTGTCAACGATCGCCGCCAGAGCAATGTTGGGACAATAGTAAATAACACCGCCATCAACGTTGGCAATGCCGCCGGAATTCTTGTGGGCATGTATGTGACCGGCCCCGGCATCCCGGCTGGCACCACGGTGGCAGCCCTCGGCACTCCGGCTGCCCCGAGTATCATCACCCTGAGCCTGCCGCCCACGGCGACGATGTCGGCACAGAATTATTTCCTCAATGGTGTCGGAAATAACCAACAGACTTTTACCATCACACCGGCCCGTGCGGCGACGCTGACGGTTGGTATGACGGTCTCCGGCACAGGCATCCCGCAGAATACCACCGTACTTCTCGTAAATTCCACGACCGGCCAAGTCACACTGAGCAACCCGACAGTCGGAAACGTTGCCACCCAGCTCATTAGCTTTGGGGCCACGCTTAGTTTTGCCCGACTCGGCACCTATGTCGCCATCCCGACTAATACGAACAATCCCCTGAACAACGCCACCGTGACCGCCGTGACGGTGGCAAACAACGCTGGTCTCGTGGTGGGTTCGCTCGTCAGCGGTCCCGGCATTCCTGCGGGCACCACGATCACTAGTTTTACCACCTTCCCTGTAGTTAATGCCGCTCCGAATACGACTCCGAGCAACACGGTGTTCCTGACGGCTCCGTCGGGTCAGAATTTCAATTTGCTCGATGCGACCAGTGGAGTGAACCTCGTCTTCGGAACCGGAATCTCGGTCGGCAACGGTACCGCCGGCGCAGTCTCGCTGGTGAAAACGGGCGCGGGCACCCTCACTTTGACACCCCAGCCCAGCTTTATTGGCTCGATCAATAGCAACTCGGGAACCAGCAATATCGTCACGGTACCCTCCGTGGATGGATTGGCTGTCGGAATGACGATCTCCGGGACCGATATCCCGGCCGGGACGACGATCACTGCCATCAACAGCACCACGAGCACGATCACGATTTCCGCGAATGCCACGCCCGACAACCCGAGCCAGACCAGCACCCGGTTGACCTTCGGTCCGGGAACTTCGGGAATCGCTCTGGCCACGAGTGCCTTCTCGAACGCGTACACCGGTGGCACCTTCGTGAACCAAGGCACTCTGGCCCTCGCCGGGTTTGCGGGCACCACGGTGATCCCCGGCGACATCACGATTAACAACGCCACGGTGACCATGGTCACGAATCCGCAGCAGATCGCTGCCACCGGCAATGCGATCTTCAACTCTGGCGGAGTCCTGAATCTCATCGGTGCGAATACGCTCGCGAGCGTCGCCTTCAACAACACCGGCGGCAACTCCGCCCCCACCGTCGCGCTCGGCACATCTGGCATCCTGACGCTGACAAATGGCATCACTTCCGTGAACGACAGTCTTTCCTTTACGCCGACCATCTCGGGAACGAACTCTCAGTTGGTGCTTCCGAACAGCACGATCACGACCTCGGGTATTGCTCCGAACGGCTTGGTTGTGACGGTGCCGGTCACGCCTGCTGGCGCGCTCGTAAAGGCTGGGACCGGGTCACTGGTGTTGACGCCAGCCATCGCGCTGAGCGCCACAACAACTTCAGGCGGCAACACGTTCACAGTGACGAATGCAAATGGGCTCTCGGTTGGCATGGCTGTGTCCGGCACTGGGATCCCGGCGGGCGAATCCATCGCCGCGATCGCCGGCAACACCATCACTGTGACCACGGGCACCGGTGTGACGGCGGGAACCAACACGCTGACGTTTTCGGGGAATACCTTTGCCAACGGATTCAACCTGAACGGCGGCTCCCTCATCCTCACGCAGAATACGAACCAACTCGCCTCGGTCGCCCCCACGATCACGGTGAGCAACGCGACCATTCCCGTGCAATCCACGGCGGGTCTTGCGGTGGGCATGGCCGTGAGCGGCACGGGAATTCCGTCCGGGGAATTCATCACGGCTGTCGGGGCGAATCAGATTACCATCACCACCGGCACCGGCGTGACGGCACAGACGAATTCGAGGCTGACATTTACCGGTGCGAACACCGTCCTCGCCGGCGCTGTCGGTTCCGGCCCGGTGAACATGGCTGATGGAACCGCGCTCCTAAGTGACGGCACGCTTCGCAGCATCGGCAATGCTGTGAATATCGCGCTCAATGCCACCTTTGGTCCGCTCCCTGGCGGCGGCACCGCTCTCGCGGGCAATGGCGTCACGCTCACCGGCCCGGTGACACTCACCGGCGGCGGCGCGCACACCCTCACGGTGCCCGATTTACAGAACGTGACCACCATCAGCGGCCGGCTTAGTGGTGGCAATAACTTGAATCTTACCAAGGCTGGCACCGGCACACTCGTGATCGGAAATACCGCTGCGCTCGGATCACCCGTCGCAAACACCTTTAGCGGTACCACGGCAATCAATGTCGCCGCAGGCGTACTGAGGCTCGGAACGGGCGCGTCTGCGGCGGTCCCAGCCGGGCTGAATCTCTCCGTCTCCCCTGGGGCTGTTTACGACATCAATGGCAACGTCAACCAAGTGATCAACAGCCTCAGTAATCCTTCGCCGGGCACTGCGGGCAATGGCGGTCTTGTGACGAACTCCTCGGCCACCGCGACGACGCTTTTCGTGGGCGGCACCTCGGCCATTGATATTGCCACTGCCGGAAGCGCAGTGTTCGACGGCATGATCACTGCCGCCACGCCAGCCAATCTCTCGGTGACGAAGGTGGGTGCCACCACCCTGACGCTGAACGGATCGAGCAACTATGCCGGTAACACGCTCGTGAGTTCCGGAAGGCTCAACGTGAATGGCGCGCTCGGTGCGACGGTCGTGACAGTCAATACCGGTGCCACACTCGGCGGCACGGGCAGCATCGGCGTGAATACAATCACGCCCGGCGGTCTCTTTCAGACAACCGGCGGCGGCGTCACTCTGAATGGCGGCCTTTTCGATCTGACCAATGGCTCGGTCGGCACCTTCACCGTGAACAGCACGGGCACGAATGCCTCGCTCACTGTAGGTGCCGGGTCATCCTTGAAATTCGACCTGTCGAACAACATGGTGGACAAAATTGATCTCGGTAACAACAACCTCCAATCGAACGGAACGGGTGTGGTCGTGAATTTCACACAGCTCCCCACGACAACGCTGGCGAGCGGAATCTACAACCTAATCACTTTTGGAGGCGGGGCAGGAACGGGCACCTACGCACTCGGTACGGGAGCGCCGGTCGGTTCGGTGTTGTCGCTAACACCAAGCGCGCTCGTCCTGAATGTGGGCAATGTGCCGCTAAACTTCTTCTGGAGGGCCGATGTCAGCGGTGTCTGGAGTGCGGCGGGTAATACGAACTGGTCCACTGATTTGGCCGGTGCCACCGATCCAGGTGTTGTGCCGAATTCGACGTCGATCGTGAACTTTAAGTCCACGCCCGCCGCCAATTTGACCACGACGTTGGGAGCGGACTTCACCATTGATCAGCTTCTCTTCAATTCGACCTCAGCCGCGCTCGTCACGATCGGCGGCTCGAATAAGCTGACGCTAAATAACAACCTGACCATGCAGGCGGGCAGTGGTCCCGTCACCATCAGCACGACGGGCGGCTTGGCGCTCGGCAGTCCGCTCACTTGGAGCAATGCGACAGCGAGTATTCTTACCGTCAGTTCACCGTTGAGCGGCACGTCTCCGCTCACGATCAGCTCGACTTCGACTGGCAGGACTGTCCTGAGCGGGAGCAATACCTTATTCACCGGCGGCATCACCGTGGCTGGCAACGGTACGAACACCGCGCTGCAACTCGGCAGCGCCACAGCGCTCGGCCCCGTCGCTGGACCGAATCCGCTCGTGGTGAACCTCGGCGCACTGGATATGAACGGGCTGAACGCCACCGTGAGTTCCCTGAGCAGTTCGAGTAACACGGGCATCATCCGAAATGACCTCACGGCCACCACTTCCACGCTGAGCGTCATCCAGAGCGGCACCACCACGTATTCGGGCGTGTTCAAGGATGCCACCTCCGGCACCGGCACCTTCGCATTGGCTGTGGATGGCGGCGGGACACTGCAGCTCATCACGCCGGGGGGTGGAAATGTGAGCACCTTCAGTGGAGGCACGACCATTGGCACGACCGCACTCGGTGGCACGGTGCGGATGGGCAATGGAGGCAATGAAATCGTGAGCAGCCTCGGTACCGGGCCGGTGACGATCAACTCCGGCGGCGCGCTGAACTTCTCACCTGGAAACGTCGTCACAGTCTTCAATATCCCGAACAGCTTCATCCTGTCCGGCGGACAGATTCAAAACTCAGGTGGCAATCAGCACCTCGTCTCGAACAGCGGTGTGGGCGCGAATAACATCACCGCCGCCGCCTCGACGACCAGCACGATCACTCCTTCCGCGACGCTCGGGCAGGATTTGTTCATTGATGGCATCCTGGCTGGCAGCGGCGCGCTCGCCGTCGGCGGCAGTGGCAGCGGCAAAGTCATCCTCACGAATAACGCAAACACGTATAGCGGCCAGCTCACCTCGACCTCCGCGGGCAATCTTCAACTCGGCGGAGCTGCTGCGAGTTCCACTGCGCTCCAGCTCGCTGACGTGGTCGTCAACTCTGGCGCGAATGGGCTGACATTTGGCACCCCGGTGACTTCCGCGACATTCGGAACCCTGTCCGGAGGCGGTAATTTTGCTCTCCAGAACACGGCTGCGGCACCGCTGGCTGTGGCCCTCACTGTCGGTGGCAAGGGCAATGCCTCGCCGCTCACCTACTCCGGCATCCTGTCGAATTCCGCCACAAGCATCGCGGGCAGTCTCACGAAGACCGGAAGTGGCACGCTCATCCTCACCGCGCTGAATACCTACCGCGGAAGTACGACCGTGAACGGCAGTGGCACATTGCTGGTAAGCAATAATAGCCTGACCGCCTCAGTGACGGGTTTCGGCAGCGTCTCAGTGAGCGGCACCGCGACGCTTGCTGGCAACGGCGTCGTCCAGGGCGGTAATAACGTGGCTCCCGGATTTGTTTCACTCGGCTCGGGCACTTTCCTCGATCCTGGCATTACGCCCGGCGGATTCGGGACTCTCCGTTTCGGAGTCCAGACGGCGGCAGCCGTGGATACCACCCTCACGCTCAGCGCGAACAGCACCTACCGGTTCGACGTGGGCGCTGGTGCGAGCAGTTTCGACCGTGTCATCGTCGCAGGTCCGGCGACCATTGCCGCAGGAGCGAAGCTTGCCATCAACGCTCCCAGCGTGCCCGACCAGGGAAGCTACACCTTGCTGAGCACGAGCACCGGTGTAACTGGCACATTTGGAGCCAATGTCACGGGCACTCCTGCAATTTACAGCGTGGTGTATCCCGGATTTACCGTGGACTTGCAGCGTTTCTCCACGATCGGGTCCGTCACAACACAGTCGGGATTGCAGGTCATCAAAGGTGGAACGCTTCCATTCGGCGTCACCGTTGCGAATTCTGCCCCTACGAACAGTTCAAACCTCTCCTTCTTCGCGACGGCGGGGAGCAATACCACGGGTGCGGCAGGCTCCGCGGGCAGTCCGATCGTGGTGGTCGCGAACAGCGACAATGGACTGAATCCGGCCACAGGCCTCAGCTTCAGCACCGCGGCAGTCCCAATCGGCCCGAATCAGACCGGCAGTTTCAATGTGTTCCCCGCGAATGCCGGCACCAATACGAATGCCTCCGCGGTTGGTTCTGTGACCGTGGATGTGCTCGATCATGCGGCCTTCGGCGCGTTTGCCGGCGGCACTCTCGTGGTGAATCCAGTCCGCGTCGGATATACCGGCCCCGTTGTGAGTACGACATTCCTCCCCGTGACAAATACTGCCGGATTCCGCGTGAACCTGAAGGGCAGTGCGGCACCGAATGGCAACGTGTCCCTCAACCCCGTCACCGGTGTGGCTCCGGGCAGCACCGGCAACATTACCGCCAGCCTTTCGACCGGGCTCGCGGCGGGTGCATATACCAAGTCATTCAGCTACACGCTCGCCGACGATTCGACACTGAATGGCAACTCGGCAAACTTGGGCTCGGTCAACATCACCGTGAATGGCAATGTCTATACCGGCCAAGGAATCTGGGGGGCGGCGGGAAGCGGCGCGTGGGGAACCTTTGGGAGCTGGCAGGCTCTCGGCGGCTATCCGGGTCTCGACGGGCAGTTGAGCACGGACGACACAGCCACCTTCAATAACACCTTTACCGGGACGACGAGTCTGAATGGCGTGACCCCGGCGCTCAATAAGGTGACATTCAATTCCACCAGTGGAACCGTCGCCCCAGGCACCGGCTCGGGATTCGTGAATCTGCAAAACAGCACGACCGCTGTCGCACCCATCATCAGCGTCACCGGCGGCACGGCGGGCACGCCCGTCTCGCCCACCATTTCCGCACCGATGGTCTTCACGAATACCGTGACTGTGACGCCTGCGACAGTGAATGATACCGTGATCATCTCCGGAGCCATCAGTGGCCCCGGTGGCGTGATCAAGACCGGCGCTGGCACGCTCTCACTGACCGGAACCAATCTCTTCGTCGGAAAGACGACTGTGAGGAGCGGCACCCTCAGCGTGGGCAGCGAGACGAGCTTCGGCGCACTTCCTGCCACAGGCGGCATCCCCGTGCCGGATCAAATCACCATTGATAACGGCGCGAAGCTGTTGTTCGCCGGTGATAGCGCCCTCGATGTCACCCAGGGAATCACCGTCGGCTCGGGTAACGGAGTTCTGGATGTCGCTGCGAACAAGACGGCGATCATTGCCGGCGCCATCACCGGCAGCCTCACGGGCAGTGGGACGAACACTGGCACGATCACCAAAGTAGGCGCGGGCACGCTGAATCTCCGTGGGAGTATTCAGGCGGAAAGCCCGCTGAATGCGCCCACGTTTAACCTGAACGCCGGGACGCTCTCGCTGGCTGCGAGCCCGAACGTTGCGCTGGCAGCCTCGGTGATCAGCACTGGCGGGGTGAATTTCAACGGCGGCACTCTCGCGATCAATATCCAAGGGAATGCTGCCAACCCCGGTGACGTTGGCAGTACTGATTTCCTCACTGCCAACAACGGTTTGGGAACCACCCCGTCGGTCAACATCACTGCGCCGACGAATCTGAAAATCACAATCGCTCCCGGTTTTATGCCGACACCGGGTTCCGACTCGTTCCTTTTCATCCACGACGAAACGCGGACGGGTGCAAATAACTACCAGAGCTTCTTCGTCGTGAACGGCGTCAATGCCACGCAGGGAACCATTGTTCCGGTGAATGGTTACTACTTCACGGTGGATTACCACGCCGGGCTGAATCAGAACGACATCACCCTGCTCTCCGTCGTGCCCGAACCCGGGACCGCAGCGCTGCTGCTCGGTGCCGTCGGCATCCTCGGTGGAGTCGTCCGCCGCCGCCGTGCGCGGAATATCCCATTCGGAATCTGACAAGGATTTTTTTCAGGCTTCCGTGCGGCGGCATGAAATCCATTGCGCTCATTGCGCGGCGATCCCTATCCTCGCGCGATGCTGCAGACCAGTGATGTCGCGAGCGTAAAATCCCAGCCGGACGAGCGGCGTGAGCGCTATTTGGCCTCCTTCCGCTGGATGCTGCTTGCCCGCGTTTTTGAAGAGAAACTGGCGAGCCTCTATCGTGGTGGAAAAGTCATCGGCGGCGTCTTTCTCAGCAAGGGGCAGGAGGCGCTCAGTGCCGCGCTCGGGGCCGCCCTGCGAAAGGGCGACATCTACGCTCCGCTCATCCGGGATTCCGCCGGTCGGTTTGCATTCGGCGAGACTCTCATGGAAGCGGCGCGCACATGCGTCGGTTCGCGTCTCGGGCCGATGCGGGGACGCGAGGGCAACATCCACCGCGGCAAGCCGCGCGATGGCTACTATGCGATGATCTCGCATCTCGGTGTGATGGTTTCGACGGTCGCTGGCGGGCTCATCGCGCGGCGTTTCAAGGGCGTGAACGATGTCGTCGGCGCGACGTGCATCGGCGATGGTGGCACATCGACGGGCAGCTTTCATGAGGGACTGAACATGGCCGCAGTCGAGAAACTCCCGCTCGTCGTCGTCGTTGCGAACAATCAGTACGCCTACTCCACGCCGACTTCCAAGCAGTATGCCTGCGCGGATCTGATCGACCGCGCCATCGGCTACGGCGTACGCGGGCACAAGATTGACGGCACGGATCCGCAGGCGTGTTTCGACACCGTCGGCGAAGCGGTCGCGCGCGCGCGAGCAGGCGAAGGCCCGCAGATGGTCGTGGCCGACCTGCTCCGGCTCGTCGGCCACGGCGAGCATGACGACGCGCACTACGTGAACCACGCGCTGAAAGTCTCACCCATCGGTCGCGACTGCCTCGACGTCGCGCGCACGCAGATCACCGCCGCTGGCTGGATGACTGCCTCCCAACTCGACACGCTGCGTGAACAGATGCAGGCCGAGGTCGAGTCCACCTTTGCCACTGCGCTCCGCGACCCGCTGCCGGATCCGAACCTTGAAGACTGGCGCGCACTCTCGACGGAATCGCTCGCCGAGGGAAACGCATGACCGCGCTGGGCACGGGAAATTTTTCACCACGCTGATGGCCATCACCTATCTCGAAGCAATCCGCGAAGCGCAGGCAAAGCTGCTTGCTGATGATCCGCGCGTGTTCATCTACGGGCAGGATGTCGGGAGTTTCGGCGGTGCGTTCAAGGCCACGAAGGGTCTCGCGAAGGAATTCCCCGGACGTGTGCTCGACTCGCCCATATCCGAGGACGCGCAAGTGGGCCTCGCGATCGGCGCGGCGCTGGAAGGAATGCGGCCAATCGTCGAGATGCAGTTCGCGGATTTTTCGACATGCGGGTTGAACCAAATCATCAACCACGCCGCGACGATGTTTTGGCGCACGAATACCAAGTGCCCGATCGTGGTGCGTCTGCCGAGCGGCGGCACCGCGGGTGCGGGTCCGTTTCACAGCCAGAGCATGGAGGCGCTCTACGCGCATTATCCCGGCCTCATCGTGCTGAATCCCGCGACGGTCGAGGATGCGTATTCGATGCTCATCGCTGCCGTCGCGATTGATGACCCGGTCATTTTTTGCGAACACAAGTATCTCTACTATCACCTCAAGGCCGATTCGCTTCCGACCGAGGCGTTGCCCGTGGGAAAAGCACGCGTCGCGCGTCCAGGTCGCGACGCCACGATTGTCGCCTATTCCGCGATGGTTCACGAAGCGCTCGCATGCGCCGAGGAACTTGCGACTGACGGATGGGAAATCGAAGTCGTGGATCTGCGCAGCGTAAAGCCGCTCGATACCGACACGATCCTCGGCAGCGTCGCGCGCACCGGGCGCCTGCTTGCGGTCGGCGAGGCTTTCCCGTGGGGCGGCGTGACCGCCGAAGTGGTCGCCCGTGTCGCCACCGAGGGCTTCAGCCTGCTCGATGCCCCGCCGATGCGGCTGAATGCAAAGGACACGCCCGTTCCCTATCACCCGAACCTCTGGGGCACGCATCGCCCGACGGCGCGTGCAATCATCGGTGCGATGCGTGAACTGCTCCAAGCCTGAAAAAGGATGAAGGATGAAACCTGAAGGAAAACTCGCAGACACCACTGAGGCAGCATTCAAAATTCAAAATTCATAATTTAGAATCATGCCCCGCATTCCCATCATCATGCCACAGCTCGGCGAATCCATCGCCGAGGCCACGATCGTCCGGCTGCCATTCAGCGTCGGCACGGAGGTCGAGGCCGATCAGGAAATCATCGAGGTCGAGAGAAACAAGGCCACGATGGGAGTGACCACGCCGTGCCGGGGCACGCTGCTGGAACTCAAGGTCGAGATGGGCAAGACGTATTCTGTCGGCACCGTGCTCGGCTACGTGGAGGTCTCGGAAGACGAGGCGAAGAGGCTCGGCGTCGGCGAGGCCACGTTCGAGAGCGGACCTTTGAAAACGGATGGCGGGCCGAGTCCCACATCGAGTGTCACGCCGGTCGTCCACGGCCTGCCCCTGCCTGCAAACGAAGCGGGCATCGCCTACATGAGCCCGCGCATGAAGGCGCGCATGAACGAACTCGGACTTCAGCAGGCGGACCTCGCCGGCATCGCCGGCAGCGGTGCAGGTGGCCGTGTCACGGTCGAGGATCTCGAGGACTTTCTGTACCGGCTCGACGAACACAAGCAGTCGCCCGCATCCACGATGCGCGTCGCCGTCGCGGATGCGATGCGCCG
>JAYVRQ010000221.1:0-6551 GCA_043776145.1 Chthoniobacteraceae bacterium | reverse complement strand
TCGACCAGACGGCCCGGATTCGCGGCCATGCGGAAGACGCGGTCGCCGAGATAGACGGCTTCCTCGACGGAATGCGTGACGAAGAAAACGGTGCCCTTTTGCTCGTTCCAAAGCTGGACGAGCAGCTCCTGCATCCGCAGCCGAATCCGCGGATCGAGCGCGCCGAACGGCTCGTCCATGAGCAGGATGCGCGGCTGCAAAATGAGCGTGGCGGCGATGGCGACGCGCTGCTGCATTCCGCCCGAAAGTTCCGATGGATACTTGTTCTCCGCGCCGGCGAGACCCACCTTTTTCACCCACTCGTCCGCCTGGGCGCGGCGTTCCTTAAACGGAACGCCGCGAAGCAGCAGGCCGAAGGAAATGTTCTCGATGACGGTGAGATGCGGCAGCAGCGAATACTTTTGATCGACCACGCCGCGGTCGGCGCTCGGGCCGGCGATGGGTTTGTCGAAGACGTGCGCGTCGCCGCTCGTGTGGGGAAACTGCGGCGCGAGTCCGGCAATGATGCGCAGCACGGTGGATTTTCCGCAGCCCGACGGACCGACGATGCAGACGAGTTCGCCTTTGTCCGGCAAGTCCTCGACGACGAAACTCACGTCCTCGATGGCGACTTTTTTTTCCTCACCCTCGCCGAAGGATTTCGTCACATTGCGAAACGTGACCACTTCCGGGAGCTTCGGCGGCGCGACGCTTTTCGGCTCGGGCGCAGGCGGCGTCGCCGGAGCGGCGGGCGTGGGATCGGGAGGAGTGTCGGCCATGATTACGACTTGTATTTATGCGGGAAGAGCAGCCGCGCGCCGAGCCTCCAGAGCTGATCGCAGGCGATGGCGATGAGCACGATGACGATGATGATCGCGAAGATCGCGGCGGTGTGTCCGCGGCGTTCGGAAATCGAAATGAGGTAGCCGAGCCCGGCCTCCGCGTTGACGACTTCGGCGAGGATGATCCAGCCCCAGCCGACGCCATAAACCGTGCGCAGATTTTCCCAAATATCCGCCATCGCCACGCCGAAGAGGACGTGCCGCACGAGCTGCCATTGCGTCGCGCCCTTGGTGACGGCGACATCGAGATACGCGCGCGGCACTTCGCCAATCGAGCGGATGACCATCGGGAGCAGCGCGACGAAACAACCGATGAAGAGGAAGCCGATTTTCTGCGTCTCGTTCAGTCCGAACCACGCGAGGGTGAGCGGGATGAAAACGACGATCGGCACGTAGCCGCCGATGAGCGCGAGCGGACGAAAAAACGCGGAGATCGACGCGAAGCTCGCCATATAAACGCCGAGCGGCACCGCGATGATGGCCGCGAGCGAGAAGCCGATGGTGACGCGCTGGAATGAACGGATCGCGCTGCGCACGAGCGCCTGCTCGAAGTGCAGCTTTGGAAAGGCGTTCAGCACTTCCATCGGCTGCGGAAGGATGAGCGGCGCGAGCATTCGATCCTCGACCCGTTCGCCGCGCGTGACGAACCACCACGCGCCAAGCACGAGCGCGATGAAGCCAAACGTGAGCAGCAACTCCTGAGTGTGCGCGAGCGGTCTCCGCACGCGCAGTCTCGCGAGGCGCACGAATGCCGTGAGGAGCGCGGCGAAGATGAGGGCGAAGAGAAGGAAGCCGGTCATGGTGTTTTGCTGGCAGCCCGGCGCTTCAACGTCGAGTCAGGCAATTCACGAACACGCTATTCCTTCTCCAGCGGAAACACCTTCACCTCGACGCGCCGGTTCTTCTTATTGTGCTCGGGATTGCTCGGATCGGTGAGACCGGCGGCGGGGTTGTCCCAGCCATTCCCGATCACCTTGAATTTGTTCGGGTCGAATTTGTATTTCGCGAGGATCGCCTTCCGCACCGCGTCGGCGCGGTCGTAGGAAAGCTGGCGCACGAGGTCGGCGGGGACGACGCCCTTGCGGCTCGAGTCCGTGTTCCCCTCGACGACGATGTAGGCATTGCCAAACGCGCCGGCGAGTTTGCCGATCTCCTCGATGACCTGCGGAATGGTCGGATCGTAATCGAGGCTCAGTTCGATCTTGTTCGGCGGGAAGGTGACGATCACCGATTTCGTCAGCAGCTCGCCGCTCTCGGCCTCGGCGTTTTTGAAAATCGCGCCGACCTTGAACGTGGGCTGCGAGAGGTCGGTGACGTTCTTGTATTCCTCGGACATTTTCGCCAGCACTTGCGCGGCTTTCACTTTCGCCGGGCTCACGGGATTCGAGATTGCGCCGAGCGATTTGTAGATCGTCGAGGCGCGGCTCCAGACGACCTCGAAGTTCGATGGGTTCGATGGGTCCAGGAAGAAGTTCACGTTCTCGCGGTAGTTCGTGAGATGCGCGTCGCCTTCGATCAGGCCGCCGTCCTTGCCGATCATCGCGGTGCAATCCTCGACCGGCAGCGAGTAGGCGGCGGAGAGCAGTTTGGCGGCGCCGGGCACGTCCTTGCGCACCATGTCGGTGCCCTCGAAAATCCCGCGCGCGAGATTCGCGACGATGTCGGGATGGTCGCGGAAGAAATCGTTCCGCACCGCCCACACGTCCGCGATGAGATGATTCGCGGCGTCCGTGCTGACGACGATGCGCGTGTCCTTCACCTGTTCGGAGACCGTATAAATATCCGGCGACCAGCCGACGAAGGCGTCGAAGGATTTGTCCTGCACGAAGATTTTCGCGGCGGCGGGCGCGTCACCGGCCCATTTGAAATCGACCTCCGCCGGATCGATGCCCGCGTCGATGAGCAGCGACATGATGAGGTAGTGGCTCGGCGAATTTTGCGTGAGCACGACCTTGCGGCGCTTGCCGGCTTTCGGACGAAAATCATTGATCGAGCGCAGATCGCCGCGCGCCACGATGCCGTCGCCGCCGTCCGACCAGTCGATCTGCTGGCAGATGACCGGGAGCGTGCGCGAGTCGCGGGCGAGTTCAGGCGCGAAGAGCGCCATCATGTCGAGCGTGCCCCAGAGCACATGGCTGTGACCGCTGGCGAAAAGGTCGCGCGCCTTCACCGGATCATCGACGAGCGAGAGCTTCACGTAGAAGCCGTACTTTTTGAAAAAGACGCTCGCCTCGCTGGGTTCCATGCCGTTGTTCGCGACGATGATCGGCGCCCAGCCGGGCCAGACATTGATTGGAAATTCGACGACGAGTTTGCCGTTTTTCATCGGCTTGTCGTAATCGCTCACGCCCGCGACCGGCGGGATCGCGGAGCCATCGACGAGCGACACCGCCTTGTCGCCGGCGAGAAGTTTGCTCGCGACTTCGGCGTCGGATTTGAGCGCGTCCTGGACTTTTTTTGTGTCGATGGAACCGCTGTGCGCCGGAGCGGTGGGAGCGAGTTTGTCCCACCAGCGATAGACGCCGAAGCCAACGAAGCCGAGGAAGATGAGGGTGAGAAAAAATTTGCCGCGTGAGGTCATGGGTTTTGGATTTTGGATTGCTGAATTGGAAAGGGTGGCGAAAAGCTGGCTGGAAACAAATCAGTAAAACGAACCGAACACTGGCGGAATCTCGCGCACGATCACGCGCAGGCTGTGGCCCTCCGAGCGCAGTTCCGCATCGAGCGCGTCGTCGTGCGCGGGATCGGCGGCGAGCACGCGCTCGACCAGCGGGCGATACTCTTCGGTAAAACGCTCGCGATAGGGATGCCGCGGATCGGTCCAGTGCCGCAGGAGGCGCTGACGCGCGGAATCCCGCTTCCAGAGCAGCCGCGCGTATTCCAGCCGCGCTTGATCGTGGATCAGCAGCGGCCAGCGGGCAGCGGGTTGGGAAGGCGCGGCATTCATAGCAATCCGACGGCGCGGGCCAGCGCGGCGTGCTGCCGGTCGCGCGGCTCGTCGCGCACGAGCTTCGGAGCGAGCAGGTCGGCGGGCGCTGGAACGACGACCGTCAGGTTGCCGTAGCTTGCGCTGAAAACCCGCTCTTTCCACCCCGGCGGCAGCGCCTCCAGCACCATCCGGGGCATGAGATTCACATGCCAGCCGTGGCGGTTCTCAAACTCGCTGCCGATCATCGCGTCGTACGCGAGTTCGGCGACGGCTTCGCTTTCGGTCACCGGATCCGTGTCCATGCTGTTTTCGGGAAGCGGATCGTCGCGACCGATGCGCGCGACGTGCCAGAGCAAGCCGGCGGAACCGATGAGGGTCATGGATGCGGGTTCACTCAATTTGCGTCCCCACTCGGCGAGCCAGTCCGAAACCTGATGCGGATGTTTCAACTCGCGTCGCGGCATGGATTCCAATCACTCCGCGATCTTCTGCCGCTCGGGCGCGGGAGCCTCGGTGGTGGGTTTGGCGGCTTCGGGCTGCACCATTCCCATCTTCTGTTTGTATTGGTCGAACAGCATTTTCCCGCGCGCCTTTCGCACCTCCTGCTGGCGGGCGATGCCGGAGCCGACTTCCTTCGCGATGTCCATCGTCGAACGCATCTGGCCTTCACCTTTCGCCGCACTCTCGCGGAGTTGCTGCATGGATTGACCCATCTCGCCGCCGAGCATTCCCTGCAATTCGCTGACGGAACTTTTCATCAAACCGGAAAGACTTTCGAGCTGCTTGCTCACCGCGACGCGCGCCTTGGTCTGTGAAAATTCGCGCTCGAATTTTTGAATCTCCCGGATGCTCGTGCCGATGATTTCAGTGTTCTGCTTGTAGAGCGTTTCGAGACTTTCGAGCTGGCCTTTGTTGTCGGTGATGTCCTGTTCGAGTTGCGCGAGTTCCTCGGCGTAATGCGATCCGTTTTCCTCGTCGCCCGCCGCGGCGGCGGCTTGCAGTAGGCCGGTGAGTTCCTGCTGATTGCGCTCCTGCTTTTTGATCTGATCCTTGAGCAGCGCGCTCTGGCTCGCGAGTTGCCCGTTGGCAAAGCCCGCCTTGTCCGCGCGCTGCTTCGCGTCGCGGATGCCGCGCTCGACTACGGCGGCGTTGATGGCGTCGTTTTCAGTGGCTTTTTCAGCCATGAGGCCGAGGAAAATGAAGAGTCGTTTGATGGCGCGGAACATTGGGGACGTTGAGTGTTGGGAGTTGAGTGTTAAGTGGCGGATTCGGACGCGGAGTTACTCTTTTTCGAGCAGGATTTTTTCTTCGAGAATGTAGGTCAGCTTTTCGTTGAGCTGCGTTTCATCCCCGGCGGCGGCGAGGGTGACGCCTAGTTTTTTCACGGCGGCGAAAACGCGGGCGTCCACGTCGAAGGCGACGAAATGGAAATGGAGGCTGCCGCCGGATTTCGCGGCATCCTGCTGGAGCTTCGGCAGGAAGGTTTCGGGCGGCGGGCCGACGGTGTTTTCGCCGTCGGTGACGATGAGCACATGACGCGCACTCGCTTTCACTTTCGCGAGCGCCCTGGCCGCTTCGTCGATGGCGCTGCCGAGCGGGGTGCCGCCTTTTGGTTTCCCGAGAGCAGCGAGCCCGGCGCGCATCGCGGCGGCATCGAAGGGGCCGGGCTTCACGATTTCCCGCGCGCCTTTGTCGCTGAAGGTGAAGAGGCCGGCCTGCACTTTGCGCCCGCCGCTCGCATTGAATTTTTCGAGCCGCGCCATGATCGACGCGAGCGCGCGGTTCGCGATTTGAAACTTCGGTTCGCTCCCGCCGGACTTGCCTTTCACGCCGTCGTTCATGCTGCCCGAGGTGTCATAGACGATCGCCACGGCCACGTCATTGTCGGCGGCGGAAGCCGCGCCCGCGATGGCGAGGAGCGCGCAAACCCACACGGAAAACTTGGCTGGTATAATCATGGCTTCCTGAAGTGAGCGCATCGTGTCGTGTGCGCGGGCGGGTGTCAACGACAGCCGGAACCCCGCTCAGCCGCCGACTTTGAACGCCACGTTCAGATCAAAGTACTCGCCAGTCCCCAGCCCCGCGGGCAGCGGGTCGATCTGCTTCACTTTCTCGACCGCCGTCATCACCGACTCGTCCATTTGCGGATTGCCGGACGATTTCACGAGGTCGTGTTTCGCGATCGTCCCGTCTTTGAGAATGCGCAGCTTCACCGTGGCGATAACATCCTGCCCGATCCCGACCGGCTGCTCCCAGCGGCTGTAATATCGGTCGTGGAGCATGTCCATATACCAGCCGAATTGCGACACCGCATCCTTCCCCGTGCCGGTCTTCCCCTTCCCCGTCCCCTCGCCCACGCCGCCGCCCGCACCTGGCTTCGCACCGTTCGTAATCGCGGCGGCACCGGCTTTGTCGCCGTCTTTTTTCGTGGAAACCGGCGTGCCGGCGGGCTTTTTCGCCGCCTCGGTTTTCGGTGCGGGTGAAGCATCCGCCTTGGGTTTCGCGGGAGCGGCGGGTGTGGCTTTGGCTTTCGGCGTCGCGGGTTTGGGTGTGGCGGGTTTTGGTGTGGAAGGTTTGGGCGTCGCGGGTTTCGGCGTGGACGGCTTCGGCGTCGAAGGCTTCGGCGTGGCGGGTTTCCGCTCCACGATTTCACTCGGCGCGATCTTTTCGACGGGCGGCGGAGTCGGCTCGGGAGTCGGCTCTTTCATTTCCGGCTTGGGCGGCTCGGGCTCCGGGATGTCCGGCACGGGCGCGGGCTCCGCGGCGGGCGCGGCGGCGCTTTCCCCTCCGCCCAGCGCGCC